>WQRL01000345.1 GCA_009786775.1 Oscillospiraceae bacterium | reverse complement strand
AAACCATAGCGGCAGCGGATTACAAGCAGCCGGCAGCATCAGCACCTAAACCGGCTGCGCCCAAACCGGAAGTGCCTCTGAAGCCGGAAGCCCCCAAACCAGGTATTCCCAAGCCGGGCGAAACGGCTGAGAATCCTGCTGCTTCAGGTGAAGACGCGAAGGCGCAGGAAGAAAAAGAGCCGCCTTCTCTTAATGAGCTTATGGAGAGGCTTGATGAACTGGTAGGCCTTGACAACATTAAGCAAAGTGTCAAGAGCCTGATTAACCTTGTCAAGGTCCGCAAACTGAGAGAAGAAAATGATCTTCCCAATCCCCCGCTATCGCTCCATATGGTATTTACAGGAAACCCCGGGACAGGCAAGACCACAGTGGCCCGCATCCTCTCTGAACTCTACTGGGTGATTGGCGTACTTTCAAAGGGGCAGCTTGTGGAGGTGGACCGGTCGGGCTTAGTAGCAGGCTTTGTAGGGCAGACGGCCCTCAAAACCACTGAAACAGTAACCAGCGCACTGGGCGGGATTCTCTTTATTGATGAGGCCTATTCCCTGGCCCCCGAAGTGGGCACGGGCAATGATTTTGGCAGAGAAGCCATTGAGACTTTGCTTAAACTGATGGAAGACAATAGAAATGACCTTATTGTAATAGTTGCAGGCTATAGTGAGCCGATGAACAGGTTTATAGAATCAAATCCGGGCCTTGAATCGCGTTTTAACCGGTATTTTGAGTTTGAGGACTACAGCGGTGAGGAGCTGGATGAGATTTTCAGTTCGCTGTGCAGCAAAAGTCAGTATGTGCTGACTGAGGAGGCTAAAAATTTTGCCCGCGAGCATTTTAACATGCTATATGAGTTTAGGGATGAAAATTTCGGCAATGCCAGGCATATCCGGAATTTCTTTGAACACATAGTTTCAATCCACTCAGATAGAGTGTCCGCTCTCGAAGGGCACACGCGCGAAGACTTGACAACCATAACTCTCGATGATTTGAAAAAGGTAACTACTCTTTAACAATATAAAATTAACTTTTGGAGGATCTCTTTATGTCACATGGCAGGGATATCAAAATTATCAGCGGGAACTCTAACAAATCATTTGTCGAAGACGTCTGCCGTAGCAGCGGTCTGCGTCTTGTCAATGCAAATGTAACAACATTTTCTGACGGTGAAATTTCCGTGTCGCTTTTTGAAACGGTCCGCGGCTCAGATGTGTTTATAGTCCAGTCCACATGCACCCCGATAAACGACAATCTTATGGAAATGCTTATATTGGTGGATGCTTGCAAGCGTGCGTCGGCCAGCAGGGTTACTGTTGTAACCCCCTACTTCGGCTATGCCCGCCAAGACAGAAAAGCCAAGTCCCGCGACCCGATTTCAGCCAAACTCGTGGCAAACCTCATAACCACGGCAGGTGCCGACAGGGTTCTCACAATTGACCTGCATGCAGCACAAATACAAGGCTTTTTTGATATTCCCGTTGACAATCTCCATGCAACTCCGCTATTTACTGATTACTACCTCAAGAAATTCGGCAGCGACAACATGAGCGATGTAATGGTGGTATCCCCCGACATAGGTTCCGTTGCCCGCTCCCGCGCATTTGCACTGAACATGAACCTCAATCTTGCTATAGTGGACAAGAGGCGTGAGAAGGCAAATCATGCAGAAGTTATGAACATAATCGGCAACGTGGAAGGCAAGCGTGTCATAATGTTCGACGATATCGTTGACACAGCAGGCAGCCTATGCGAAGCGGCCAATGCCCTCATTAAGCACGGTGCGGCAGAGATTTATGCCTGTGCAACCCACGGGGTTCTCTCGGGGCAGGCTCTTGAACGTATTGCGGCGAGCCCCATAACAGAAGTTGTGTTCACCGACACAATACCCGTCCGTGGCGAGGCCGCCGGGAAAATTAAATATATCACAGCGGCTCCCCTCTTTGCTGAAGCCATAAAGCGCATCTTCGAGGAAGTGCCGCTGTCTACACTTTTTAGATAGCCAAAAATTATAGCTGCGGTGCCACTGCGCCGCTAAAAGAGGAAAAGCCATGTTTTTTAGGAAAAAAACTGCTTCGGTTTCCTGGCTTGCCGTATTCCTTGGAAACCCAGGCGCCCGCTATGATAACACCCGGCACAACGCCGGATTTCTAGCCGGGGATGAAGCGGCGAAACTGGCAGATGTCAAAATCAATAGAATAAAATTCAGTGCCCTGACCACCATTGCAAACATAGGTGGCCAGGGAGTTCTGCTTATGAAGCCCCAGACCTATATGAACCTCAGCGGGGGTTCGGTCTGGCAAGCCATGAAGTTTTACAAAGTCCCGCTGGAAAACGTAATTGTGGTGACAGACGAGGTGGCTCTGCCACCGGGGAAGCTGCGCATACGCCGCAGAGGTTCTGCGGGCGGGCATAACGGGCTTCGTGATATAATTAATAAATGCGGCGGGGAAGATTTTCCGCGTATTAAAATAGGCGTCGGTTCACCTCCCCACGAGGGTTATGAAATGGCAGACTGGGTGCT
>WQRL01000344.1 GCA_009786775.1 Oscillospiraceae bacterium | reverse complement strand
AGTGACGACATCACAGTCGGAACACTGTTCCGGACAGCCGCAAAGGGAGCATCGCTGGGCGATCCCGAACTTTTGCAGGCAGGCGGAATTTCTCACGGCCAGCCTTTTGAGTTCACCAACGCCGAAGAAGCCAGGGCATACCTTACAAAGCGCGGGGTTTTGAATGTTTTCAACAGCATCTACTTCCCCTCAGACACCGAAACCACCGCCACAATCGGGCAAATCATGAGCGTTCTGGGAAATCTGTATAACGTACTAATGGAAAAATAAGCGATAACATCACTGGGCGGCCGTATGGCCGCCCAGAAGTTATTTGTGAAGTTGAGTTTTGGGGTTTATGTGCGGCATAGGGCTTAGAGAGCACCTTCTAATTTTAGCAAAGCTACCTTCTTGTCCAGCCCCCCTGCATAGCCTGTAAGTTTACCGCTTGCGCCGATAACCCTGTGGCACGGGATTATTATAGAGATTGGGTTATGCCCAACGGCTCCGCCGATGGCGCGGCTGAGGGCTTTTGCCCTGCTCTCGTCCTCGGCAATTTTCTTTGCTATACCGCCATATGTAGTAACTTCCCCATAAGGGATCTCGCACAGGGCCTTCCAGACACGCTTGCGGAAATCTGAACCAATAGGTGCCAGCGGAAGGGTCTCAATGCCCGGCTGCTTGCCCTCAAAATATTGCTCCAGCCAGTTCTTTGCCTTTGCAAAAATCTCAAGGCTATCTTCTTTCGTCATTTCCTCAGGAATTGACGCCCCGTGGTATTTCTGATTTTCGTTCCAGAGTCCCAGCAGATTCTCGCCGTCACTTGCAAGAGTTATAATACCTATCGGCGATTTGTATGTTGTCTTGTAATACATTGCCCCTCCCTAATGCCCCATAGCATGAGGACATGCGCCGCCACAGCCGCCCCCTGAGGCGCAGGCCGGCATTTCTGCGCCGCTGCTCTTAATATAAGCAGGTGCTGAGCGGTAAACCGTTTCAAGCTCTTTCGAGCCGCAAACAGGGCAAGGTATGCGTCTTTCAGTTTTGTCCGAAATAGTCGCCATTATATTGTGCTCTTCATCACATGCTTTGCAATATAAATCATAAAAAGGCATATCTTATCTCCTCAAAGGTTTTAATATTTTTCCGAAGCTCTCCAAGGGTGTGCAGAGCTGGTTTTGTGCAGCAGCAAGCCATGCAGGCATGCGCATTGTTCGCCCCTATAGAGCTGAATCTGGCAGTTTTTTTATAAGTTCTGCAATGTTCATGCTTCCGTGCCAGATTGCATGGATCTCAACAACATTGGTGTCCTCAATTATCTTATAAAGCACAATGTAGTTGCCCACCACAATCATCCGATATTCTTCACTGTCGTTATAAAAGGGAAAGCTATACGGTAAAGCTTCAAGGATTTTAGCGNTTTTTTTAATTTCTTCAGCGACTTTTTGCCAAGTTGACGCATAGAACTGGGATAGATATTCTTTTATGGTTGCCATATCAGATAACGTACTATCCATGTACTTGACTCTATACGACATTAGAGTTCCTCAACTTTTTCCCAAAATTCGTCAGGTGTGTACCATACAGTGTCTGGACTTTCTGCCCTCGCTGCGCGCTGGCCAAGTTGCGTGGCCACCCACTCGCGGTGTTGCGCTTTTGTGTCTGAAATCTCGAAAGGAATACGCCTTTCCATGACCACTTTGTTGGCAAATAAACTAAATGCAGCATTGGTGGTAATACCTATTTTGGAACAGAATTCATCTAGTTGCTTTTTTACATCTTCGTCCAACCGAACGCTAAAGGTCTTTGTCGCCATCGGCTCCACCTCCATTCGCACCTCTAATGACACCTATTGTAACACAAAAGCGTTTTTTGTCAATGCACATGACGCCAAAGCAGTTCTTTCTTTTTTTGCTTTTACCACATTTTTACTCCGTCTAAACTTCCCGTGTTTCACCTGAGTGAAAGAAATAGATGAGGCGCTCTTTGACGGGCTTTAGGGTTATCCGCTGTAGGGAGTGGGAGTAAGCGCGCAGTTGCGGTGCATAGCGCTCCACTTTTTCGCCGATTGTCTCGGATGTTACGTAATCGGTTTTGAAGTCAATTACAGTAATCTGGTTGTCTTCCTCTATATAGCAGTCCACAACACCTTGGAACAAAATGTTCTCATCACTGCCCCCGGGGTAGAAATGACTTGCTGGATAGAGCAGCGAGAACTTAAACTCGCGCTTTATCTCACCGCAATTGAGCACGCGCTTGCCGATATCGGAACTGAAAAACCTCGTGATTTTAGACGCATCGACAGATTCCGCCTCCTCCTGAGTAAGCAGGCCTTTTTGGGTGAGGCGCGCCAGTTCCTCTTTTATTCCCGCAGTGCTGGCGCATGAGTGAAAATCAATATGCTGCATTGCTAGATGAAATGCAGTACCGCGTTCTGCTGCCGTTAAGCCTGTCTTGTCGGTGACAAACTTAGGCCGCATGTATGCCTGCGCCAGGGGCTTCTTCTCTTGTTCCGGTTCCGGTTCCGATTCCTGCTCCGGATACAAAACCGCC
>WQRL01000343.1 GCA_009786775.1 Oscillospiraceae bacterium | reverse complement strand
AGGAGATGGCCGTTTCTATATTATTCAATAGTGACTAACGCAAATTCCCATGACCGCAAAGCATTGTTAATAATGAACTTAATGAGTTTTGCTCATGGCTAAATTACTTGTAAAATGAGGTGAGTATTATAAAGCATGTACCAAACATTTTGTCGGCTTCCCGTTTTCCGCTCTCTGTGCTGCTTGTTCTTTTCGTGACTTATCCCATACGCTTTCTTGTGTTGTATGTTGTAACCGGCGTGACTGACTTTCTTGACGGCTGGCTAGCCCGCAAATACCACCTAAAAACTACATTTGGCGCGAAACTGGACAGCTTTGCCGATGCTTTCTTCGGCTTTTCGCTTATTGTGGCGCTATTTGGCAGGTTGCAGCTATTGTCGCAGCTCCAGTGGTATGTCCTTGCTGCATTGGTCACTCTCGGACTGCTCAAAGTGGTAAACCTATTTTATACCCGCCGGAAATTCGGTGTCTGGTCAACTATGCACACCTTAGCAAACAAGTTCACCGCCCTTCCTTTTCTGGCCTTAGTCCCAATTATGGTATTTACAGGAGAAATCACAAGCTGGCTGAGCACAACATTGCTTGTTTTGGTAATTTGCGTATTCTTGGCTAATTTGGAGGAAACTCTTATAATCAGGCGCATGACACAATATGACACAGATGCAGAAAGTATTTTTAATTTTGAAAAAAAGAAAAATGACGAAATATAAAAACTTACAAATTGCTGAAGCATACATGGACGCAAAGTGCCCACCCGCCGGTTTCTTATTACCACTCGAAAGGATAGTGATGTCATGAATGTTCTTATAACCGCAGGGGGAACAAGTGAACAGATAGACTCTGTTAGAAGCATAACAAATCACGCAACAGGGCGCTTAGGCAGCATTATCGCCGATAAGTTTGCCCACGAAAATGCCGCAGTTACATATGTTTGCAGCGAGAGGGCAGCGTTGCCAACCGGCGGAAGCATAGAGATTATACGAATTAAGAACACGCAGGGTCTTTTAGAGGTTATGGAAAACTTGCTGGAAACACGAAAGTTTGATTGCGTGATTCATTCAATGGCCGTAAGCGACTTTACTCCGCAATCAGCCTTAACCCTTGATGGCATCACTGAGAGCGTACTCTCGGCAATAAGCGCACCGGACGCTTCTAAAGAAGGCTTGTCAAATGTAATACGTGCCGCCATACTAGCTTCCAGCAAACCGCTAAGCGACCCAAAGATAAGCTCGGACAGCTCGGATTTAATGCTTCTGCTCAAGCAAACTCCCAAAGTTATCGCAATGATAAAGTCCAAGCAGCCCGAAACACTTCTTGTCGGTTTTAAGCTGCTATCCAGCGCAACCCTTGAAGAACTAATGCGGGCAGCAAATAGCTTGCTCGCGCAAAACTCCTGTGACTTCGTTCTCGCTAACGATTTGCGGGACATAAATGACAGTTTACATAAAGCATTTCTGCTGGACAGCAGCGGTATTTTGCACGAAGCGGGCACAAAGCAGGAAATATCAGAAATCATCTATAGGGCTATCTCAGAAAGGACAGCAAAATGAAAACAATAATCCTCGGCGTAGCCGGCAGCATAGCGGCCTATAAAGCCCCTGACATAGTTTCAAAACTTATAAAACATGACTGCGACATCCATGTCGTTATGACCAAAAGTGGCGCATCGTTCATCACTCCTTTGACAATGCAAACCATGTCCAAGAACAGGGTTTTTGTCGATGTGCTCCAAGAGGAGGACCCGAAAGAGGTCATACATGTAAACCTGCCACAGAGAGCGGATTTGATATTGATTGCCCCAGCTACAGCAAACATAATAGGCAAAATAGCGCATGGCATCGCAGACGACATGCTCACATCAATGGTCCTAGCAGCACATGACATACCAAAACTTATCGCCCCTGCAATGAACACCAGAATGTATGAAAATGCCGCAACGCAAGATAATTTGGAAATATTAAAAAAGCGCGGCTGGTCTGAAATAGAGCCGCGCGTGGCCCGCCTTGCGTGTGATTACGAAGGCAAGGGGGCACTAGCCGATGTTGATGTAATTGTTCAATCAGTACTGGGGGGCTTGGCTTGATTTTGTGTGTGGACATAGGTAACACAACCATACGCTGCGCTGTGGGCTCAGTTGAGAACTATACACAGGCTCTCATGCTTACACAGGATGCCGTTAGCACTGACAGCTTCACTCTCTTTATGGATAATAGCTTCGGGCCGGAAATATGGGGTGAGCTGCGCGGCTGCGTCCTATCGTCAGTTGTTCCGCAGAAAAATGAGATTATAGCGCAGTCGCTGAGCAAAAAAAACAGTGCACTGCCGCCTATTTCGCATATTGACTTGACCAAAAGCAGCGTCGATTTCTCACAGTATAATGGCCTTCTTGGCAATGACCGCGCCATCTCATGCGTGGCAGCGGCGGCCAAACACAAGGCCCCGGTAATTGTAATCGACTTGGGCACGGCAACGACAATAAATGCCGTGGATGCAAGCAATGTTTTTTTAGGCGGCGCAATTACCGCAGGTGTGCAGA
>WQRL01000342.1 GCA_009786775.1 Oscillospiraceae bacterium | reverse complement strand
GCCCAATGTCGCGACTTTGCCTATTGACGGCGACGATGCTGTGATAACCACGGCATTCATATGGAAAAAAAATGACGATGAAACAGCGACCCGGATATTTAGGGATACGGTGCTGGCTGTTTTTTCTACGTGAAAATTTTCCACTGGCGGCATAAATTTTGTAACATCATACAAATTTGATTAATTGCAAAATTTAGTCTTGCTTCTTACAGCCGAGCGTAATAGAATAGCTTCCACTATTGGGCTAGGGAGTACCTGAATTGTTTGATATTGCTTACATTGATATATATAAAAACTACTTAACGAAGGTGCGGGGTGCGTCTGAGAACACCGTGGCTGCGTATGCGCGCGACATAAAGAAGTTTGCCGATTACTTATCCGTAAACGGCAAGCTGGATTTTCTATGCGTCACCGAGCAGGATGTCAGGGGTTTTATTTCCCACCAGGCCGAAAACGGCCGCTCTCCTGCCACTGTTTCCCGCTGCGTGGCTTCTCTTAAAGCCTTTTTCAACCACCTATCTGAAGATGGCCTTATGGAAAACCCCACAACCGGGATTACGGCAGCATCTGCCCCTAAGAAGGCACCTCGTTTTTTAACAGGCGTGGAAATTATAAGGCTACTGGAGCAGCCGGACACGGTAGGGCCTAAGGGCTACCGTGACAAAGCCATGCTGGAAACACTCTACGCAACCGGAATCAGGGTCAGCGANTTAATCTCCCTTGACCTATCTGACGTCAACCTTGAAACAGGCCTCATAACCTGCCGGAATGGCCGTACCAGAATAATCCCAATATATGAAGCAGCCGTCAAAGCCATCGGCGACTATGTTGAATTTTCACGCCCCATGCTGGCATCCAGCGGCGAAAGTGCCTTGTTTGTAAATACCGCAGGCAGCAGGATGTCCCGTCAGGGTTTTTGGAAAGTTCTCAAATGTTACCAGTGCAAAGCGAGGATAGACGGGGACATAACCCCGCAAATGCTTAGAAACTCATTTGCCGCACACCTTTTAGAAAACGGCGCAGACCTCAGATCTCTTCAAGAGATGCTCGGTCACGCCGACATTTCCTCAACCCAAGTCTACGCCAGGGCAGTAAAAAATCAGCTCAAGGATGTATACCACAAGGCACATCCAAGAGCTTAAGGGGTTAGGTAGTTATAAACTCCCTGAGTTTTTCATACAGCCTTGGGCTTACTATGATTTCTAGCTCAATGCCGTGGTCTAAGTACTGTGTGTTGGTTACAGCACCTTCCCTGTGAATAATTTCAAGCAGCCCGGCCCTGTCATAGGGCAGGAGCAAAGTTACTTTCTTCTTCATGACGATAAGGCTTTGCTCAATTTTTTTGAGCAGAAGGTCTATGCCTTCCCCTGTCCTGGCTGAAATCTCCACGATGTTGTCACCATGAGGGCGGACATCATTTGTCAGCACATCACATTTGTTAAATACTTCCAGGCGGGGAGTGTTGGATGCGCCGAGTTTCATAATCAAATCATCCACCACATGCACCTGCTCACGCCACTCAGGGCTTGAAGCATCAATAACATGGACAAGCAAATCCGCATAGCATAGTTCCTCAAGTGTCGCCTTAAATGCATTTACAAGATGGTGCGGAAGTTTCCGTATAAAGCCTACAGTGTCTGAGAGAAGCGCTTCTTGCACCTCACTTATCTGGAGTTTGCGGGTTGTGGTATCAAGGGTGTCAAACAACCTGTTCTCAGCTTGAATATCGGCCCCTGTCAGCTTGTTGAGCAAGGTGGACTTGCCTGCATTGGTGTAACCAACCAGCGCCACCACAGGGACATTGTTTTTCTCACGTAGCCTGCGCTGGGTGTCGCGTGTCCTGATGACCTCACGCAGCTCATCTTCCAGCTTGGTTATTTTCCTCCGGATATGCCTGCGGTCGGTTTCAAGCTGGGTTTCACCTGGCCCGCGTGTACCGATGGGCGCACTTGTGCCGGTCTGGCTGACCAAGTGCTTCCACATGCCTGTAAGCCTAGGCAATAAGTACTTATATTGCGCAAGTTCAACTTGAAGCCTGCCCTCCCTGGTTCTGGCACGCCCTGCAAAGATATCTAAAATCAGAGATGAACGGTCGAGAATTTTCAGCCCCATATCCTCTGTTAGGGCTCTCATCTGTGAAGGTGAGAGCTCATTGTCAAATACAACCATTGTACATTCATGCTTCTGGGCTATATCCTTTAACTCCTTGACCTTACCCTCTCCGATAAATGTCCGCGGCTCCGGGGTCTTGCGGTTTTGCAGCACTCTGCCGAGGCAGACTCCGCCAGCAGTTTCAAGAAGCGCCTCAAGCTCATCCATACTCTCATCTGTTGAGCGGTCGCGCAAGTTCATACTATCGGCTGAAAGGCCTGCAATTACAGCCTTCTCTTTTTCATTTGTTTTAATCATATGTTCCAAACTTTATACCTCAAAGCGTAATCGAGTAGGGGCTAACCGCAAAAGGGCTTCGCCCCTCTCACACCACCGTACATACGGTTTTCCGTATACGGCGGTTCAACCCACAGTGGATAAATGGAC
>WQRL01000341.1 GCA_009786775.1 Oscillospiraceae bacterium | reverse complement strand
TAAGGACAGGCAGCGGGTTTTTCATAAACAATAGCGGCTTGGCTGTGACCGCCCTGCACGTTTTCGGCGCAGCAAAGAGTGCCACTATAACCACATTTGACGGCGAGGTGTTCGACATCGCGGGCATACGCGCTGTAAATGAGGAGTTTAACTTAGCTATCATTGAGATTGACTCAGACAAAACTGACTGGAGCTACCTCATCCTTGCCGACTCAGATGCCATTACGGTTGGGAGCACAGTCTTTGCCATAGGCAGCCCAAGGGAACTCATCAATTCAATTACAGAGGGCATAGTGGCCCATACCGGCCGTGAACTTGACACTGAAACAATGATACAGTTCACTGCCCCTATCTCATTCGGCAGCGGCGGCGGCCCGGTTCTAAACACACTCGGACAGGTCATCGGGGTTGCCTCAAGCTCTTTCACCTATGGCCAGAACCTAAACTTGGCCATCCCCGTAAATCTCATTAAAGAACTGACATTAGGGCCTCTGGTGAGCTTTGAAGAGTATCAGCACTCACTAATTTACGATTGGTAAAGGCCTTTGCAAAACATGCGGGTGCGCAGGCCGCAGCGCATATTGCGCGGCTGCGCCGTTGCAGTTGCAAACTGCAACATGCCCACCGCACCCGCAAGTTTTGCACATCTTGCCTCTGTGGCTCTCACGGCTGCCTGCGCAGGCAGCCTTCGCTTCTTACAGGGCCTGTAGGTATTCGTGCTTAGGCTTCACGCCGACAAAGCGGCTGACCTCTACCCCGTTGTCAAATACGATTACGGTAGGAATACTCATAACCCTAAAGCGCGCCGCAAGCGCGCTTTCTTCTTCGATATCGACCTTGCAGACCACGGCGCGCTCTCCTACTTCCTCTGCAATCTCTTCAATAACAGGCCCAAGCATCCTGCACGGCCCGCACCACTGCGCCCAAAAATCTACGAGCACTTTCCCATTGCCAACTGTTTCTTCAAAATTTTCTGCTGTTAGATTTAGTAGACTCATAATAGTAACCTCACTATGTAAAAATATTTGCATCCCCATTCTAACACAAAGTAATTGTAAATGACACTGATTTTATGTATAATTATTAAAAACGTAACAGTCCAGTTACCGGGCAATTAAATTGTGGGTATAGCTTTTGATTTCTCAGGGAATTCCGGCACTTACCAGAGCAATCAAAGGCTACAACCCCAGTTAGGCGGCTGGTTTAGCAAGATAGGTAACCAGTAACACAGCCCAGCCTAGTGAGCTGTTTCAAATCGAAAAGAAAATGGAGCATATCGGAATGGAAGAATTATCTAGAAATTTTATAACCACATTTATTGAAGAAGACCTTGCGCCGGGCGGGCGTTTTGAGGGCAGGACCATCCATACGCGCTTCCCCCCTGAACCCAACGGCTACCTGCATATCGGCCATTGCAAGGCTCTTATAATTGACTTCGGCATAGCCGAGCGTTTTGGCGGGCTGTGCAACTTGAGGATGGACGACACTAACCCAGAAAAAGAGGACGAGGAATATGTCGATGCCATTATGGAGGACATAAAGTGGCTCGGCTTTGATTGGGGCGACAGATTCTTTTATGGCAGCGNTTATTTTGAAGAAACTTATAACCTCACAACAGGCCTTATAAAAAAAGGCCTGGCGTATGTCTGTGAGCTTTCTCCCGAGGAGTTTAAGCAAAGACGCGGCGACTTCGGCACCCCTGCCACTTCACCTCACAGGGACAGGCCCATTGAGGAGAATCTCGACCTGTTCTCACGCATGAGAAATGGCGAATTTCCTGAAGGCGCCATGACCCTTAGGGCAAAAATCGACCTCTCCAGCGGCAACTTTAACATGCGCGACCCTGTGCTCTACCGCATCCGCTACACCCACCACCACCGCCAAGGCGACAAATGGTGCATATACCCTATGTATGACCTGGCTCACCCCATCCAAGATGCCCTTGAGCACATAACTCACTCCATGTGCTCACTGGAATATGAAGATCACAGGCCGCTTTACGACTGGTTTGTAGAAAACTGCGATGTCCCCTCAAAGCCCCGCCAAATCGAATTTGCACGGCTTAATATTAACTATACAGTCATGTCCAAGCGCAAGCTCCGCAGGCTGGTTGAAGAAAATTATGTAAACGGCTGGGACGATCCTAGAATGCCAACACTCTGCGGCCTGCGCCGCCGTGGCTACACCCCTGCTTCCATCCGCAATTTCTGTGAACGTGTAGGGGTTGCTAAGGCTGACAGCACTGTTGATTTCGCATTTCTGGAGCACTGCCTCCGGGAGGATCTCAACTTAAACGCCCACCGCGCCATGGCAGTCCTGCGCCCCGTTAAGCTCGTAATAACCAACTATCCTGAAGATAAAACCGAAACCTTCACAATTGAAAACAACCCCGAGGATGAGAGCGCAGGCACCCGGGAGATTTCTTTCTCCAGAGAGCTGTGGGTGGAGTCCGATGACTTTATGGTTGAGCCGCCCAAAAAATACAACCGCCTCTTCGTGGGCAATGAAGTCAGGCTCAAGTCCGCCTACATAGTAAAATGTACCAGCTATGAA
>WQRL01000340.1 GCA_009786775.1 Oscillospiraceae bacterium | reverse complement strand
TGGGCAGCCAGATGCACCTGGCTAACCAGGTGCGCTACGAGTATGAAGCCCTCAAGCTGCTTTTCCCCTCGGGCAGAACACCGGAGCCCCTGTACATTGACGATACAAAGTCTGAATTTCCCTACGGCTTTCTCGTGATGTCCTTTTTGCCCGGCGGAGCTCTTAACTATCAGGAGCATCTCCCCAATGCTGCACAGTGTTTTGCGGATATTCACAGCCTAAGCATTTCTCCCGAAAGCCATTTAATTAAGCCTAGAAATCCCCTCGGAGCAGTCTTAGATGAGTGCTGTGCAATGTTTCAAAAGTATCTGGACTGCGGCTTTGCCGACAGCAAAACTAAAACCACAATCTCAGCCCTTTTGGAGTCCGGCCCGGAGATTATCACAAACTACAGAGATTCCGGCATCCGCACAATAATAAATACCGAAGTAAACTCTGGCAATTTCCTCGTACGGCCTGACGGCTTTACTTATTTAGTGGACTGGGAAAAGCCCCTTTTCGCATGTCCCGGGCAGGATTTAGGCCATTTCCTCGCCCCTACTACCACCCTTTGGAAGACCGAAACGCTCTTATCGGAGGCTGAAATCCGAAAGTTTCTCGGCCTGTACTGCGCAAAGTCATCAAAATACTCAGACCCGCAAATGCTGTGGGATGACACCTCCCCGTATCTCAGGATGAACTGCTTGCGCGGCATAACCTGGTGCGCAATGGCATGGGTGGAGTACAACAGCCCCGGCCGCCTTCTCAAAGACGAGTTTACTTATGAGAAAATCAAGTATTACCTAACCTCGGAATTTCTTGAAAAGCTCAGAGAGGACTATTTGACAGGATGAACGGGAATAAGCTAAGAGTTTCAATAATAATACCTGTATATAACGAGAGCGAAGGCATAAGCAAATTGCTAAAAAGCCTCAATCAGTTACTGGGCAAATGCGAGATAATCTTCTCCGACGGAGGCAGCACCGACGGCACTGTCGCGCAGATTGAGCAGTGGATTGACCAAAGTGCCGAACATTGTACGCCCCCCTGCGCCCCTCCTCAGTGCCTAACCGCCCCTGAAAAGGGCCGGGCGCGCCAAATGAACTACGGAGCATTACACGCAAGCGGCAACGTGCTATGGTTTGTCCACGCGGACAGTATTTTACCTAAAAACCCCCTAAGGCATATTGAAAAAAAACTAGCCAAGGGCTACCAAGTTGGCTGCTTCCGTATACGCTTTGACAGCATGCACCCTCTGATGCTCTACAACTCCCTAATGTCCAACAACTTCCGCGTGCCTGTGCTGGGCACTGCATTCGGAGATCAGGGAATTTTTATCATGAGGGATTTGTTTGACAAGCTCGGAGGCTTTGCAAACATCCCGCTCATGGAAGACTATCAGCTTTCGCTGGATATAAAAGAAGCCGGCCTTAAATTCGGTATTGTAAGAGGCCAAATAAAAACCTCAGCACGGCGCTTCCGCCGAAGAGGTCCGGTGAAAACAATGCTGTGGATGCGCTCTTTGCAACAGAGGTTCCGCAACGGCGATGACATAGAAGAAATCGCAAATGAATACAGGGGTAAGCATTAATCCCAAAAATCGAAAGGATACCAACATGCAAAAAATCATTATTGACTGCGATAATACATTCGGAGTGGAAGGCTGCGACCTCGATGATGGGCTGGCCATAATTTATGCCCTCGGCACAGGCAAGTGCGAGCTTCTAGGAGTCACAACCACATTCGGCAATAATAACTTGGAGGTTGTATCTAAAAACACCGTTTCATTCATGAAGAGCATAGGTATGGAGCATCTCCCTGTGCATTTCGGCCATGCCGAAAACGCCGCAGAAAACAGTGCGGCCAAATTTCTTACCGAGATGGCATCAAAATATCCCGGAGAGGTTTCCATCGTTGGGATAGGTTCGCTGACAAACCTCTACCACGCCTACTTGCTTGACGCTACCTTTTTTGACAAAGTTAAGAACCTTTCATTTATGGGCGGCACTACTGAGCCTCTTGTAATAATGGGAAAGGTTCTAAGTGAGCTAAATTTCTCATGCAGCAGCAAAGCTGCGTATAATGTTCTGACAAAGGGTCATAATATAAAAATCGCCACCGGGAATATCTGCCTGGACGCACTCTTTACCAAAGAGCGCTTTGACAAACTCAAAGACAGCAGTATACCATTTCTGCAATGGTTATGCGCTCAGGGGCAGTATTGGTTTGAAAGGGAGAAAGAGTATTTTGGCCACGACGGTATATATAAATGGGATATATATTCTGTGGCCGTGCTTACTTCTCCTGAACTCTTCAGCAGCAACGAAGTGCATATATCCCCTGACGAAGACTCTATGAAAACAGGAAACCTCATAGGCCAAGGAGCATCATTTAGCGTTGAAATCCCTGTAATTAAGGATGTCAGCTCATATATTGAGCATGTCTATGCGGCCTATGAAAACTTCGCAAATAAGTCCTCCCAACCCCCTGCCTTATAACACCCATCCCGCACCGTCTGCCACTCTGACAAAGGCCTGCCCCCCTGACTCAAAGCCTCCGTAGGCTGAATTGACTTTCAGGGTCAAAGAGGGCACC
>WQRL01000339.1 GCA_009786775.1 Oscillospiraceae bacterium | reverse complement strand
CTCAATCCTGGACGGCAAATAAAGAGCAAAGGGGCTATCTTCCAGCCTGATGTCACCCACCGAAACCTGCACAGTTTCAAACTCCCGGGGCTCGGGCACGGTAATAGTGGGCGGTGGTAAAACAGGCGGCTCTACAGGCAGGGCAAAGCAGCCTGAAATTACCACAGTTACTACCGCGAGGGACAGGGCGTAAAACAACTTCTTAATACTTGCGCGAGTGTGCATAAAATGTACCTATTTTCGGGCGGATTATGCGGTAGCATAACTTGTTTTGGAAGGCAGAAAAGCAAATGCAGGCTCTGTCTTATTTGTCTAAATAACTCTCCTCAATCCCCTTAAACATCTCGCTGACTTGGGGCAAAAGGGCTATTATCTCCGGGTCAAATTGGGTGCCGCTGCCTTCTGTGATGATTTCAATTGAAACGTCATAAGGGTAGGCGGCTTTGTAACATCTGGGGTTTACAAGGGCATCATAGACATCGACTATGGAAATAATCCGCGCTGAGAGAGGGATGTCCTCGCCTTTAAGACCGTTGGGATAGCCCTTGCCGTCCCAACGCTCATGGTGGAAGTGGCAAATTTCTTTGGCATATTTGAGGTACATGTCGTTATCAGGCAAGGAGGCCGAAATGCTGTCGATTATCTGGCTGCCGATTGAGGTATGTGTTTTGATAATATCAAATTCGTCGGCTGAGAGCTTGCCTGGCTTGAGAAGAACGCCGTCGGAGATGCCTATTTTGCCTATGTCGTGAAGGGCCGAGGCCTTAATTAGGGAGAGGACATTCTCTGCAAGCAGGACATCGCGGAACTTCTCAGATTCGAGCATTTTAGCTATAATGCACTCTGTGAGAAGAGTTGTGCGGCGGATATGTGCCCCGGACTCCAGATTGCGGTACTCAATAATTGTAGCGAGTATCTCAAGCGTCTGCTCGTAAGTCCTGGTGACTTCAGCAGCTTTCTTGGCCACAAGCTGCTCAAGCCTGTGGCGGTAACGGGCCAGGCTTATATGGTTGTCAACGCGCGCCCTTACCACATCGGTGTTAAAGGGCTTTGTAATATAGTCGGCGGCACCTGATTTAAGGCCTTGCGACTCGGTTTCATCGGAGTCAGCCGCCGTTATGAACAGCACGGGGATATTCTTTGTGCTGTTATTATTCTTCATCCTGTCAAGGACTTCAAAACCGTCTATATCCGGCATCATGATATCAAGGAGCACTACAGTCGGTGAAAGCTGCTCGTCAAAGAGCATCCTACAGGCTGTTGTTCCGCTGTCGGCTTCAAAAATATCGTAGTCGTCTTTAAGCATTTCTGCCAGAATCATACGGTTAACATCAATATCATCCACAATAAGAATGACATCCCGGGCTTCCTGTCTCATTTTTGCACCCTCGCTTTAACTAAGCAGTCATGTCTGAAATGATCTGTATAGTGATGCTGTGCGCTTCTCGCAGGCTGGCGGTCTGGGCTGATGTGTCCAGGCCTTCTTTAATGTCTTTTTCAAGCTCGGCTGAAATAGCCCAGAGCTTCATGAGTGAGAGATTTGCGGCAACACCCTTGATGGTGTGCGCAAAGCGTGCGGCTTCCTCGGTGTTGCCGCTTGCGAGTGCTGATTCAAGTTCTTCAAGTAAGTTTCCGTTTGCAAATTTAGTGAGCAGTTTTAGGTATATGTCCATACTGCCGCCGATGCGCCTTAGGGCATCCTCTACATTGATGAAATCTTCTTTAATGTAACTCATACTCCATCACCCCTCTTGCAAAATTGTACCACTTTTAAGTAATAAAAGCAACATCAATTTAGCGAAGTAAACTAGAGTTGCGCTAAACTGATGTTGCGTTGTATTTCGTTTTGTGTATGGGAGGGTTAAGCCAAAACATCGTTCATGTTATATAGCCCCGGGAGGCTGATTTCTGCCATAAATTCGGCGGCTTTTACTGCGCCGTTTGCAAACACTTCACGGGACTCTGCGCGGTGGCGTAACTCTATGACCTCGTGGGGACCTGCGAATATAATCTCGTGCTCCCCGATAATTGTGCCGCCCCTCACAGCAGAGATGCCTATTTCGGACTTGGAGCGGGGGGTGCGCCTGCTCTCCCTCTCATATACATAGTCAGATTCATGGGGAAGGGCTGAGGCCGCCGCGTCAGCGAGCATAAGCGCAGTGCCGCTGGGGGCGTCAAGTTTTCTTCTGTGGTGGCGCTCAATTATTTCGACATCATAGTCCTCGCCCAGCACAGAGCATGCACGCCTTATGAGCTCTAGCAACAGATTTATGCCGAGGGACATATTGCCTGAGCGGAAAACGGGGATTTTCTCAGCAGCCTTGCTGATTTTGGCGAGCTGCTCCTGCGAATAGCCGGTGGCGCAAAGGACGAGGGGCAAGTTTCTTTCCACGCCATACTCCAGCAGGCTTTCCAAAGCGGATGCAGTAGAGAAATCCACCAGCACGTCAGCTTCGCCTGTAAAGTCAGAGGGTTTTTCAAAAACAGGAAAGCCGCCCTGCTGCCGGGTGTCAATGTCAAAACCAGCAACGGCAGCTGCTCCCGGGTTTTCAGAAATGGCCGCAGCTACGGCTTTGCCCATAA
>WQRL01000338.1 GCA_009786775.1 Oscillospiraceae bacterium | reverse complement strand
TGGAAAAGACCGCGGTCCATTTCAACCCTAACGCCGCGCCCTTCAAAAACCATGCCCCTGTCAAACATAAGGTCAAAGACATCTTCGCCCATCTCAAAGGCTACAGATTCATTAACTGTGGAAACCTTGGGCATGTTTTCAATCCAGTACTCCGCATCCTTCCTAAGGGCATCCAAATCTTCAGGTTCAATCTTTGTTGAAGAAATGTCACTGGTCTTGCGGTCAAACTTGCCGCTTTGAACCATTTTAAGAATTTCGTTGGGCTTCATAGCACAAAGCGTACCGTTGCCGCGGATGTACTTTGTCAGCGAACCGACTATAAGCTCACCGTCGCGGATTAGAAGCGGACATTCTAAAAGGCGCTTTTCAAGTGCCTTTGCCCAACGGATATCGACCGGCAGGCCTTCGGTTTCTTTCCAAGATTCTGTAAACAGCAGTGTATCGTCTACATAAATTTGGGGTTCAGCATCTTCCCATTCCTTTTTTAAGTCTTGAAGCCTCGGGGTTAGAACTTGTACTGATTTTATTTCTTCTCTGTTAACTTTCATATGAATCCTCCATTTAATTTATTCTATCTCAAAAATTTATCAATTAAAGGTTTATGTGCTGGTAGTTGGTGTCTTTCCCAAGAGGAAAGATTGGGGATGGGAGTAGATTTGCCCCATTCCGCCACCTACGTACAGGCACAGACCTGTGATATACGATGATAGTTCTGATGCGAAAAACAGTGTGGGTCCGGCTATGTCGTCCGCCGTACCAATTCTGCCCATAGGCACCTCGTGATGGGCGATGCCGCCGAGTATGCCCTCTAGCGCCTCACCTTCTGCCAGTTCATCCCAGAAAGAAGTATGCACTGCGCCAGGCTTAATACAGTTAACACGTATGCCCAAGGGGGCCAGCTCCATCGCCAAATTGACAGTCAGTGACTCACATGCGGCCTTGGCCATGTGGTATGTGTAGGCCGGTGTGGTGGGGTTAAAGGCACCGTTTGATGAGCATATAATTATTTTGCCTGATTTTCTCTCTTTCATATGAGGCACGACGGCAAACACAGTGTTATATGTACCCGTCATGTTTATGTCCATTGTCAGGTCATATGCCGCTTTGGGGTCTAGGGATTCACCGTCAAAGGTCTTGCCTGCAAAAGCAGCTAGAATATCAATTTTACCGAATTCAGATATGGCCTTATCCACCATCTGCGCTATGCTCTCAGGACGGCTTATATCAAGGGTGCCGTAGCATCTGGCCACACCATTTCCCTCGTTTATTTCAGCGCAAATCCTTTGCGCCTTGTCAGAAATATCGCCCAAAATAACAATCGCGCCCTCCTTTGCAAACAGGCGCGCAACGGCTTCCCCCATACCTCCTGAGGCACCGGTAACTATGGCGACTTGATCTTTTAACATGTTCTCCATAAACTTACCTCAACATTTGAATAAAATAATTGCACAATATTGTACAATATATTAGAAGTATATCATCGAATTCTTGGAGATGTCAACAATGCCCAGTATTCATAACAATAACGATTTCTCATTGCACCATAAGTTAAAAGGGCAGCAACCCCCTCACTTTTGTCACTTTCTTGATTTGGCCTTGTGAAGTGAAATTAAGTACACCGCGGCAAATATGACCATCGCTGCGGCGGCGGCCTGAAATGTCACGGAAAATCCGAAAACAAAAGGTACTGCACCAAGCACAAGGGCACCCAGCGTCATGCCTACATCGTAGGCGTTAAAGTATGTGGCCGAAGCTACACTGCGCTTTTTTTGTTCAACGCTTGTAAGCGCCCAGGTCTGCATTGAAGGCTGTAAAAAGCCTACGCCCAGACCTGCAAAAAATCCTGCAAGCAAGACCACAGCAAGTGTGTACGACAGTGACATTATTATAAGGGCAATGAATAGCGCAGCGCAGCCAATCAAAATGCAAAGTTCCCTGCCCTTTGAGTCATAAAGGCGTCCTGCAAAGAATTTTGTACAGAAAGAAACAGCCGTTTGAAGAATAAAATAAAGGGCTAAGTCGATTCCCCTAACTTCTGCCAGAAGCGGAAGCAAGTTTTGCTCCGCGCTGCGGCCAATGCCGAAAAACACCAGAAGTATGCACTGGAGCATCAGCGTAGGTTCAAATGAACTCCTAAATATATTTTGCTTTGGCTCTTCCGGCTGTGCCACAGCCTGGCCGGGTCCTCTAGGCGGCCTAAAAAACAAAAGGCTCAGCAAGGCCAAAATCTGCCCCGCAGAGGCCACAAGGAACATTATTTGAAATCCTGAAGTTCTGGACAAAAACAGCCCCAAGGTCGGCGCAACAGCCACCATAACTGTTGTGCCCATGCCAAAGTAGCTCATCCCCTCACCCTGCCGCAGCGTGGGCAGAAAATCCACAGCGAGGGCTGTGCTTATGGTTGAAACTAAACCGAAACTCACCCCCTGTGCCATGCGCAGGAGAAACACCCCCGTCATGCTATCTGCGAGGCCGAGAGCCGCTGTGACTACAAGGGACAATGCTACGCTAATCCGCAGCATCTTCTTTTTGCCTAACTTGCGCAAAACCAGCGGAGAGAGCAGGCGCATAACTATTGCGGCAGCCGTAAATGAAGCC
>WQRL01000337.1 GCA_009786775.1 Oscillospiraceae bacterium | reverse complement strand
AGAATGTATGAGCTTGCAGGCGGCGTTAACGATAGCGTAGCTATCATCGGCGGCCTTGCTGCAATTAACACAGGCGCTGCGGATGCAGCGGTTCAAATCAATGTAGTAGTCGGCGCATCCCCCAGCACTGTTGATATGACAACAGCAGCTGGCGGCGTTCTGACACTGCCGGGCCTCGTGGGCGTATTTTGCTCAAACGAAGGCGCAGCAGTTGGCATGATCAATGCTATCGTAGGCGGCGCTTCAGTTCCTGACGGCGTTTTGATAGTTGGATTTGACGCAGGCACAGCACAAAAAGACGCTGTACGCGAAGGCATTTTCATGGGTGCTATCACTCAAGATCCTGTCATGATTGGTTACTATGCTGTTTCACTGGCTGTAAGGGCTATCCGCGGCGAAAGCGTTTCTGACGTTGATACCGGCGCACGCTGGTGGGATGCTACCAACATGGATGATCCTGAAATCGCAATACTTCTTTACGATTAATATTTTTAGAAAATCGGGGCTGTCGTAATAAAATACGCGGACGGCCAACCGCCCCTGCATATGGAGCCCAAACCTTCCGTTTCCATATGTAGGGGCGAGTTTTATGTCCGCACGCTTTGTGGCAGCTCTATGGCATTAGATAATTTTACTTAGGAGGAATAAGATGGTATATCCTAAAATTGGAATCCGTCCGACCATTGACGGACGCTGGGGAGGCGTACGTGAATCCCTTGAGGGTCAGACAATGAACATGGCTAAAGCAGCCGCAAAACTTATTAGCGAAAATCTCAAATACGCCGACGGCACTCCGGTTCAGTGTGCCATCGCAGATAGCACAATCGGCGGCGGTGCAGAGGCCGGTGCCTGCGCTGAGAAGTTTGCAGGCGAAAATGTTATAGGCAGCCTAACCGTTACACCGTGCTGGTGCTACGGCAGTGAGACCATGGATCTTTCATCGGATACTGTAAAGGCAGTTTGGGGCTTTAACGGCACTGAGCGCCCCGGTGCAGTTTATTTGGCGGCAGTTCTGGCGGCTCACGCTCAGCGCGGCCTTCCCGCTTTCGGCATTTACGGGCGCGATGTCCAAGATGCCGGCGATATTTCAGTGCCTGAGGATGTAAGGGAAAAAATCCTGCGCTTTGCCCGCGCTGCAATTGCTGTGGGTCAGATGAAAAACAAGGCCTATGTGGGGCTTGGTTCTGTTTCGATGGGAATTATGGGTTCGTTCTGCGACCCTGATTTTTTCCAGAAGTATCTTGGCATTCGCGCCGAGTGGGTGGATATGACTGAAATTATCCGCCGTGTGGATTTGGGAATATATGATCCCGAAGAATTTGAGAAGGCTCTGGCCTGGGCTAAGGAAAACTGCAAAGAGGGCTTTGACCCCAATGTGCCCGAGAAGCGTTTTACTGCTGAGCAAAAAGCTGAGCAGTGGGAGTTTGTCGTGAAAATGACAATTATTTGCCGCGATATTCTCCTAGGCAATCCCAAGCTCTCTGCAATGGGCTTTAACGAGGAGGCTCTGGGCCGCAATGCCATCGCAGGCGGTTTTCAGGGGCAGCGCATGTGGACTGATTACAAGCCCAATGGCGACTTTATGGAAGCTATTCTCAACTCCACCTTTGACTGGAACGGCAAGAGAAAGCCCACTATTATGGCTACGGAAAATGATGGCCTCAACGGCGTTTCCATGCTGTTTACGCACCTGATGAATGGCGATGCTTCTGTCTTTGCCGATGTGCGCACTTACTGGAGCCCCGATGCCGTGGAGCGTGTAACAGGCTGGAAGCCTGACGGCAAGGCGGCGGACGGCTTTATCCATCTGATTAACTCAGGTTCCGCAGCCCTCGATGGTTCAGGTGCCGTGAAGGATGAGGATGGCGGGAGCATGATGAAGCCTTGGTGGGATATGACAGAGAAGGATATTAAGGCTTGCCTCGACAATACCCAGTGGTGCCCCGGCAGCAATGGGTACTTCCGCGGCGGCGGTTTTTCTTCAAAGTTTGAAACTGAGGGTGTGATGCCCATTACTATGATCCGCCTAAACTTAGTCGGCGGCATTGGCCCTGTCATGCAGATTGCAGAGGGTTATACTGTAGATCTTCCCAAGCAGGTCAATGATACCTTGCTGGGCCGCACCGATCCTACCTGGCCGTCAACTTGGTTTGCTCCCAGACTCACCGGCGCGGGTGCTTTTAAGGATGTTTACAGCGTAATGGCTAACTGGGGCGCAAACCATGGTGCTTTTTGTTACGGTCACAGGGGTGCAGATGTTATAACTTTGTGTTCTATGCTGCGCATTCCTGTTTCGATGCACAATGTTTGCGAGGATCTGGTTTTCAGGCCTGCTGTTTGGAGTTCTTTCGGCACTGTGGATAAAGAGGGTGCGGATTTCCGTGCTTGTGAGGCTTTTGGGCCGCTTTATAGGTAGTGTAGGTTACAATATTTTTAGTTTGGTGGCAAGGCGCATGGGGAACGTGCGCCTTGTTTTTTTGCGGTGTGTAATCCGTGCGTTGGTAAGCCATCTAAAACCATCCGCCGGGCACGGGTACTGCTCTGTGAAAAAGCGGGGCGGCCTTCGTCAGTCACGTCTACTCTGGTGGGAGCTTGTGAGCATTGCTAAATT
>WQRL01000336.1 GCA_009786775.1 Oscillospiraceae bacterium | reverse complement strand
AGACCACTTTGCTTTCCATTATGGCAGGGCTCGATGTGCCCACCGGCGGGGAAGTGGTTATTGATGGAGATAATTTGAAAGATATGAACTTAGACCAGTACCGCAGGGAGCGTATCTCTATGATTTTTCAGGCCTTCCAGTTATTTCCGCTGCTCACGGCTCTTGAAAATGTCTGCACTCCCATGCTTCTAAATGGAGAGAACAAGACTGACGCTGTGCTCAAGGCCAAGAGGGCTTTGGAAACTGTGGGGATTGACAGCAGCAAGCATAGGAGATACCCTGCAAATCTCTCAGGAGGTGAGCAGCAGAGGGTGGCGATTGCCCGCTCGCTTATGTCAGGGGCCAAGGTTATACTCGCCGATGAGCCGACCGGTAATCTCGATGAGGTCAATGGCGAGGCTGTCATTAAGATATTAAAGAGTCTGGCGCATGAACAGGGGTATTGCGTCATAGTGGTGACGCATAACTTGGAGATTGCTGAGACTTCCGATGTGGTTTACCGTATGTCCGACGGGGTGCTTGCGGCTGTGCAGTAAGGCCTGGGGAATGTAATTGTACAGTGCTGCTGCACACCTACCTACCTAAACCATCCGTCGGGCACGGGCAAGTGCTCTGTGAAAAAGCGGAGCGGCCTCCGTCAGTCACGTCTACCTTGGCAGAAACTTTGAATCTTTTCAAAATTTGTGTTCCAGGACTGCGGCCGCCCCACTTTCCCACAGAGCACCTGCCCATGCTCGGCTGGCAATGCGTGGATTCATTAAAGCACAAGCCCGTGTCCGGCGTATGGTTTTAGATATGTGTCAACTGCGCACTACTGGCTGCCTTCGGAAAAATAGTGACATTTGTCACTACAAAATTCTGTGGGATTAGGTGTATACTAATCTGCGTGATGAGTGTATACTAAAGTCATTCTTTGTGCCAAAGGTTTCTGAAAGGATTAATCATTAAAAATGCGAAAGTTTACAGCAGGGGCGCTGGTTGCCCTATTTCTCAGCATGTCTTTTGTCTTGGCGGGTTGCAGCTCAAGGTATGATTCCCGGCTGCTCGGGCGCTGGATTGGCACGATTCAGGATAAAAGCATGCAAATCTGGAACTATGAGTTCCGGAGCGACGGTACGGGCAGATGGCATGATGGGCGTGATGCTCCGGCTACTTTCGGTGAAACCGACTGGTTTATAGAGAGGGAAACCCGTTTCTTTGAGCACAGGTTTACATGGAGTGCGCAGGGGGATAACCGTCTGGAGATTCTTTTTGAGGGCAATGAAGAGGCTTTTATTTATTACTATGAGCTAATTGACGACGATAAGCTGCTTCTGCGGCGTGAAACATGGCTTGCGGGGGTTTACCTGGAGAGGGTGGAATAATGCCCGCAGGGGCGCGTATTTCGCCTTTTAAGGCATAGATATTTTTGGTATGTGGGCAGGTCCCGGCTGCAAGGGCATTTTGCGGGGGGCTGCGGCGGGCCGGGATTTTGGAGGATATTTTGAAAAAGAGATTATTTGGAGTTATTTTCTTACTGCTGGCGGGGGTTATTTTCCTAACAGCTTGCAACCGCGATGATGCCATGAGTTTTAGCACCGAGGAGCTTTTGTATGATTTTGACTACATGATGGCGCTCATGGAGGAAACCTTTCCGCATTTTGGTGTGGCGGAGCGGCGCGGCATTGATATAAGGGCTTTGGCGGCGCAGACAAGGCAGACTATTGCAAACTACCCAAGTTCAATGGCGCATGTGGCGGCGGAGTTTGGCATTGCGCCGGGGGATATGCCGCCTATGGATGCAAATGTATTTTGGAGCATTGTGCAAAACGAGTTCTTCTCGCAAGTTGCACCGCTTGGAAATATTATGCTCTTAGATTATGCTCAAAGAGCCGCGCTGAGGGACTTTTATGTTGTTCCGGGAATAATCACGGGGCTCGACAGCATGCAGCGCCTGCTGGTTACTTTTGAGGGAGAGGATCCCCCGCCTTTTAATGAAATTGAAACTACAGGTGAAGGTTTGCCGCTATTTCAGCATAACTGGGATGTATTTGACGAAAGCAGCGCCGTGACGCTGTACGCGGCACAAAGGGCATTCTCTGAGAGGGCGTATGAGGAAAACCCGGCTCTCTACCGGTTTATTTTCCGCCGTGAGCCTATTAGGGAAGAACCGCCTGAGGTTTTCACCACCGAGAGGATTGACGGGCGGATTGCCTATATTAACTTTAACACCTTCCGTGTGCTAAACTTCCGCCACTATAGCTGGAGGATAGATAGATTTTTCATGTATACCCAGGATTACGACCACCTCATAATCGACATAAGGGACAACGTGGGCGGCAGAAATGATTTCTGGAGGATGCTTATTATGTTTACCCTCTGGAATGAGGCTGAGCGTCCTAAGCCTGAGGTACCGCTGTATGCATTTTTCAGAAATACAGAGCAGGCGTACGAGCTAGGGCAGGCGCACATATCCACCGAGCGTTTTGCTACCAGATTTGTACCTGCGGCAAATGCTCCGATGCCCCTGAGCGCAATTTTGGCGCATAATGAGATGCCTGCGTTAAATGCGCAGGATATGAGCACTTTGGCAACTGGTGTAAGGCTGGATGGCAGCATAAACTATCTCTCACAGAGCC
>WQRL01000335.1 GCA_009786775.1 Oscillospiraceae bacterium | reverse complement strand
TCGCCGAACATTCCTGAAAATGCGCTCTTTTTCATTATATGAATCCCGTCCGGCTCAATATGTATGCCTATTTCTGAGCCGATGGGGCTCAGGTCGGTCGTCTGAATCAGCCACTTAAAGCCGTGGAAATCAACTATTATGTCATAGAGCACGCCCCGGAAGGTTATGCTTACTACGGTACCCTTGAGCATCCCTTTGGAAGGCTCAACAATGTCAATATCCTCGGGGCGTATTACCACATCCACAGGCTCCATTTTGTCAAAACCACCGTCAAGGCACTGAAATTTCCTCCCAAAGAGTTCCACAACACCGTCTGAGTGCATTATGCCGTCGAGAATGTTACTCTCACCGATGAAGTCGGCCACAAATGCATTTTTAGGTTCGTTGTAAATATCCTCCGGAGTTCCTATCTGCTGAATTTCACCGCCCTCCATGACGACTACAGTGTCAGACATGGCCAAGGCTTCTTCCTGATCATGGGTTACATAGATAAATGTTATGCCGGTAGCTTGCTGGATGCGTTTTAGCTCATTTTGCATATCTTTTCTAAGGCGCATGTCAAGGGCACCCAAAGGCTCGTCTAGCAGGAGCACCTTGGGCCTGTTTACTAGGGCGCGCGCAATGGCGACCCTTTGCTGCTGACCGCCTGAGAGCAAAGTTACATCGCGCTTTTCAAAGCCCTTGAGGCTGACGACCTCAAGCATTTCCGCAACGCGCTCAGAAATCTCAGTTTTGCTGAGTTTCTTGCCGTTTTCGCGCTGGAGCTTAAGGCCAAAGGCAATGTTTTCAAATACATTTAAGTGGGGGAATAGAGCATACTTTTGAAATATGGTATTCACAGCCCTTTTGTGCGGTGGGACATCATTAATCCTCACACCATTGAAGAAAACGTCTCCTGAAATTGGCTTCAGGAAACCTCCAATAATCCTAAGCGTAGTGGTCTTGCCACATCCGCTCGGGCCTAGTAGTGTGAGGAATTCTTTGTCATTAAAATACAGATTTATGTCTTTTAAGACATACTCACCGTCAAACGCCATCGAACAGCTCGAGAGGCGAATCAACTCTTTGGACAACGATCTACCACCCTTCTATTAGAGATAGTAACACCAATAATACAAGTTTCGTTATGAAATGTCAATGGGTTGAAAATATTTTTTTACAAAAGCTATGTCTAAAATGACGAAATGCTTTTTGTTAAGGTATGACAGCGTTCCCGCATCGGATTTGAAGTTGAAAACGAGCTTGTAGGAACATAGCGCTTGTTGTTTTTCTCCAAAGGGTTTGTTAAGGCGCTCGCTGCCGTATTTTCCGTCGCCCAGCAGGGGGGTGCCGATGTCTGCAAGCTGTGCCCTGATTTGGTGTGTGCGCCCTGTTATGAGCCTGCACTCAAGTAGGGAAAGGCCTTGGGTGGAGGTGAGGGTTTTATATTCCATAACGGCGGATTTTGCGCCGGGCTGTGAGGTTTTGGAAACATATACCTGATTTTTTACAGCATCTTTGAAGATATAGCCCTCCAGCTTGGCGGCTTTGGGGTTAGGTTTTCCATGGACTGCGCACAAATAAAACTTATCAATTTCATGAGCTTTAATTTTTTCATTTATAATCCGCAGGGACTGCGCGTTTTTTGCAGCAATTACAATACCTGAGGTATTGCGGTCTATGCGGTTGCACAGGGCAGGGGAGAATGAGTTTTCTTCCCCGGGACGCCACTGGCCGTCTATGTATAGGTAGGCCTGCACCCTTGCGATTATAGAGTCAAAGCTGTGGCTGCCGTCACTATGGCAGATAATTCCTGCTGGCTTGTTTATGAGCATAATGTTTTCGTCTTCATAAACGATATCCAAAGCGGGGTTTGAGATTTTTAGGTACGCGTTTTCCTCCGAGGGGGCCTGAAAGAACTCATCATTTACATACATCTGTACAGCATCGCCGAAGGCGAGCTTGTAATCGCGTGCGGCTGCTTTGCCGCCTACTTTTATGCGCTTAATTCTTATATATTTTTGAGCCAGCGAAGGGGGGAGCAGGGGCGCTGCCTTTGAAACAAAGCGGTCTAAGCGCTGGCCGGTGTCATTTTTGTTTATTATAAACTCTTTCATAGAGCACCTCGTTTTACCCGCCTTGCACTATTAGATTATGCTCTGCGCGCGCAATAACTTCACCCACCATGCAACTTTGTTGCTCCAGTGTGCCAAGCTCTTCAAGAAGTGCATCGGCATCGTCTTTATGTACGCTGAACATCAAGCCGCCGGAGGTCTGCGGGTCAAATAAAATCGTCACAAGCCACTCAGGAACTCCCACAAAAGAGAGCTTATTTTGCAAAAACTCCCGGTTGGTGTCGCCGCCATCGGTAGCAAGACCCTTTGCAGCGATTTTCTTTGCATCTTCTATATACAGAACCTTTTCGGCATCAACCCTAATAGAATACTTGGATGTCACCATTTCGTTGAGGTGCCCCAAAAAACCGAATCCTGTGACATCGGTGCTGCTGTGGATGCGGTATTTTTTTGCAATGTCAAATGAATACTTATTTAATGTTACCATGCTGGATACGGCTTGCTCATAGCCTTCCTTGCTCATTACGCTCTCATCCTTAAATGCAGTTATAAGGCCGACTCCAAGCGGCTTTGTAAGGATTATGCGGTCGCCGGTTTCACAGCGGTTGT
>WQRL01000334.1 GCA_009786775.1 Oscillospiraceae bacterium | reverse complement strand
GCGGTGTTAGACGGCATAGAGATAAATATACACCCCTTTGACGAAATTGTGGGACGCCCCACCCCTTGGGTCATCGGATGCTGTACAGCAATTGACGTCAATGGGGATTACATTCCCGGATTGCTTTCTGATAATGAAATAGATCTTACAATGGGGGCGCACACAAGTATAAATGGAGAATCTGCGGCGATTTTGCGCAGAGCAGTGGAAGTCTTTGGCGGAAAAACTATGCGTGAAGCGACTACGGAAGCCTGGAGGCAGCTTGTGGGGGAATGGGCCGAAAACGCTGAGGCGGCAAAGCTAAAGGATCCTTCCCTTGATGCGGCAATAACCGGTCAAAGTACGAGTGTCCTTTCGTGGAGGAAAATCTTGCGGGTGGGCCTGTACGGGTACTTAGAAGAGGCGAAGGCTCACATCAATGAATTTCTGCGTAAAAAAGATTCCGATATAGGTAAGTTCTACTTCTGGCAGTCTTCAATTATTGTCCTTGAGGCGGTGATTCGGCATGCAGGCAGATATGGCGAACTAGCGGCACGAATGGCCGCCGAGGCCGGTGGGGCCGAACGCGAGCGGCTGACAAAAATAGCCGAGGTCTGCAAGTATGTGCCTCAAAACCCGGCCCGCACATTCCATGAGGCGCTCCAGTCCATGCAGTTTTGCAACCTAGGTAAAATGCTCGAAAATCCTACCCAGAATAATTGCCACTGGGGAAGGGCAGATCAGTATCTCTATCCGTTTTTTATAAGGGATTTGGAAAGCGGCATTCCATTGGAAGAACTCAGTTCTCAATTTGCAGACTTGGTAGGCAGGTGGGGCACTCAGACCTTTGTCTCAGGGGCAACACAGAAAGAATCACATCAAATAAATTTTGGCATCAACAGCATAATGGTCGGAGGTTTGGGACAGGATAATCAAGACCAATCCAATGAACTGAGCTATTTGACACTTCACTTAGCCGCTTTGCTAAATCTCTCCTCGCCAACGGTATGTCTTAGGTGGAACGAGAAAACACCAAAATGGCTGATGAATAAAGCTATACGCACAAATTTGAAAACCAAGGGAGGGATTCCTCTTTTCGAAAACGATGAGGTAGTGGTTAACAGATATCTCAAAGATGGGATCCCGTTTGCGGAGGCGGTGGAATGGGTGAGCCTGGGATGTGTATACCCTTGCCTTCCGACCAGGGCAGAACACTATGGGGCAGAAGGTGTTGCTGCATTTAATCTGGCGGGATTGCTGCATCTTGTTTTGCATAATGGAACTGATATAAACGGAAATCAGACAGGTTTGCAGACGGGGAATCCACGAGAGTTTAAGTCTGTGGAAGCGTTATATGAAGCGTTTTTGAAGCAGCATGAATTTTTCTGCCATAGGATTTTTTGGCTTGGAGCAGTTGCCAGAAATGTGCAGTCAGCTTATTTCCGCACGCCGCTTCTTTCAGTGCTCGGCATAGAAGCTAGTATGGAACTAGGGCAGGATTTGCTGCTGCCGCATCCGGATTATTCAATGTATGGTATGTCCGACAGAGCCATTATAGATGTGGCGGACTCACTAATTGCAATTGACAATCTTGTTTTCAAAACCAAAACCCTTACGATGAGTCAATTGATAGATGTTTTGGACAGCGATTTTGAAGGGGTGAGGGGAGAGGAAGTAAGACAACTGTGTCTGCGCCAGCCCAAATTCGGAAATGATATTGCGGAGGTTGATGAGTTGGTTTGCCGTATAAGCAAGGACTCTGTCGGGATTATCCGCGCATATGATAATGCGCCTTTCCGCCCGATGATGATTTCTCGCGAGGGTTTGGCCTGGCACTACTTCGGAGGCAGGGGCGTAGGGGCTCTTCCTAATGGCAGAAAGGCTTTAGCCCCTCTCAATGACGGTTCGCTGTCGCCAATGCGGGGCGCGGACAAAAATGGGCCTACAGCGGTGCTGCGCTCAGCGTTGACGGCAAATTACAGCGAGGTTTCCTACGCCTCGGTACTCAATCAGAAGTTTTCGGCATCGCTGCTTGCAGGGGATGAGAATATTGAAAAACTCATTGCGTATACAAATGCCTACATGTCCTCAGGCGGCTCCCATATCCAATATAACATCATAGATACGGAAGAACTCAGGGCGGCGAAACTTAAGCCGGAGGAATACAGTGACCTAGTGGTGCGTATTGGGGGGTTTTCCGCATATTTCGTTCAGCTTTCGCCTGAGATACAAGACGATGTAATCTACAGAAAAGAATACAGCATTTAACGTGCATTTGCGGTTATAGATTTTCAATATAACTGCTGCTGAAATACGAATCATATTTTTTTAGGAGGAGCAAAATGAAAAAGCTAGTAATAGTCCTGTTGGCAGTCTGCCTGTTATTCGTTGCGGCATGTGCGCCTGCTGCAACACCGGGTCCCGCCGGCCCCGGACCCGCACCTACCCCTGACGCACCTGCCCCTGTCCCTCCCCCTGCTGCACCTGTTCCGCCACCAGCGGTGACAGTGCCGACGGTTCCGGAGCCAGGGGCACAACTCGCAGAGCATATTGACGTGACAATTGACAGCGGTGGCTTGGCGGTTATTAATCCGTTTATGCCTACCGGAAATACCGGCGCGAGCCAATGGACATATACGCTGATATATGACAGGCTTGTTGAGGAGTTAGGAGATGGCCTATATGG
>WQRL01000333.1 GCA_009786775.1 Oscillospiraceae bacterium | reverse complement strand
CCTGCCGATCTAGCGATATCTATAGCGCGGGAAACAGCGGTGGGGCCGCCCACGGGCAAAAGTGGCTTGAAAACGCCCATCCTATTAGAAAATCCGGCGGCGAGAATAATCACCGCGATATTATAATTCATATTCATGACCAGCATTTGATTATCCCCCTGTCTGAGATGCTCTCAAACCTGCGGATTATGCTTCCGCAGGGGCAGCGCTTAGAGAGAATTCTGGAATGATCCCCGGTCCGGTAACGGATTAGGGGCATTGCCTTCGTGGATAGTGTGGTGAAAACTATTTCGCCATATTCTCCGTCAGGGAGCGTTTTTTCAGTGACGGGGTCAATTATTTCAAAATACAAATCAGCTTCACGCATGTGGTAGCCGCTGTGAGCTCTGCATGACACCGCCCCGCCAAGACCTGATTCAGTCAGGCCGTAGTGCGTAAAAACTTCGCAGTCCCAAGCAGCGCTGACACTTGATACGCAATCATCTGAGATGAAGTCAGAGGCGAGCAACACACTCTTGCAAGAAAAACCGAAGCCCATTGCCGTAGCGAGCTGATGAACTTGCTTCGGCATACCGACAACCACATCGGGGCAAAATTTCTTTAGGGCAAGAGCGGCGCTCTCATAATCGGATATGCCGCCGAAAATTCTACCCTCGGCTCCCAGCCTGTGAAGTGCGCGGGCTAAGAGGTCACAGACACCGCCCGGTGCCTGACCAGGCATGAATATCATAACATTATCGCCCGGTGCTGTGAAGGTAGACATCCCGTGGTGAAAAAAATCTATAGTAAGTTCTTGATCACTTTCCGTAAAAAACAGGCGCTTATTTTTACCGGTGGTTCCAGAGGTGGCCAGTGTTACAATGCGCGAAACCTCATCGGGTGAAACGCAGAGAAAGCTGCCAGCGTCCTGCGTGATATGTTCCGGAGTGGTAAAGGGCAAATTTTCAAAGTCTGCAATTGTGCGGATATGGCTGAAACTGCTAAAATGCTTGCGGTAAAACCGGCTGCGTGCGATTGCCATTTCCGTGTTTTCACGCAATTTACGCAGATGGTATGCGCTAAGTGCGCCAGAAGTAAGCTCAGCTAGGCCAAGCTTTTCCGAAGTCCATTTCTCAAGTGGAGTTATCAGACTAATTCACCTCTCTTGCAGATTGCCAGATAATATGTGCTGCCGCTGCCGTATTCTTTGTCATGCCTTTGGAGCTCAATGTCGTCCGCTGCAACAGTGCAGAAGGAGCGCGCCTGTACAGCATATGTTATAAGTGCGGATTTATGCTCTTCAAAGTGTACTATGACAAAACCTGTTTTTGAAAGAAAATTTTGTATTCCGGAAAGCTCATCTTTAGCACAGACATCGGAAACAGCTAAAATCCCATCGGTGCGCAGCACCCGGTGTATTTGCGAAAGTGCGGCTAAGGGCTTCGGCAAAATTGAAAGCAGGCACTCACAGAACACTGCATCATATGAGGCGCTGATGCATGTAAGTGAGCAAGCGTCTTCTACATGAAACTTCGCATTAGGGAGCCTCTTTCTTGCGGATTTTATTAGCTTTTCAGAGATGTCAACGCCATGAGGCCTAACTCCAAACTTACCTGACAGATGTGCAAGTGATGCCCCCAACCCGCAGCCCACGTCTAAGAGTTCCATACCAGCAGTCACCCCTGCCAAACGGGCAGCTCTGTCTGTGAGCCTTAAGCCTCCAGGGTGCATAGACTCAAAGCTGTCCATTTAAGTTACCCCCGTTAGGTATTTTGCGCAGAAAGGAACGAGTTTACCATCTTGGGCCACATGCAGGCTGCACCGCCTCAATCTCTCGAAATCAAAGGTATATGCATCTTGAAAGGCCATTGAGGTTATTGTAAACCCATGAGTTTTGACACGGCTTAAGAAGGTTGTCATATCTTGAAAATCCGCACCTAAGGGAGTTTCGCAGAAGTCTTCTTTAGAGCGTGTCCACCGCCTTGCGACAAAGTTGCGGTTTTTAAGATGAGAATCAGCACCGGCACAGCAGCCGTTTGATTTCTTTGTGAGCTTCATAATTTCTTCATTATGCAAAACTACGAAGTCGCCATGAAAGCCGCACCGGGGGTGGTCGCATGATGAGGGTGCAAAATCGTCTAGCGTGAACTTCCTGTCTGTTTGGGTTTCGATTGCACGCAAAAGTTCCGGGAGAGTGATTCTGTCCGCGTCCAAAGGAGCTTTAGGGTAGCGGCCAAAGTAGCTGACGGGTTGGAAGTGTACACCTCTCACCACTGGGGAATTTTTTATTCCAAATGAAATTATATCGCCAATATTGTTGTCATTTATGCCGGGCACTATGGTGGGCACCAGCGAAACTCCTAGAATGTTTTCGCCGCATGCTCTAATCGCCTCCATTTTTGAATGGAGCAAAGGGGTGCCGCGAAGTGCCGTGTGGATATCATCCCTGGTGCCGTCAAACTGCATAAATACGAAGCTGAGGCCCGCGCTCTTTAAGGCTTTGGTAAAGCCTGGGTCTGTCCCCAATTTTATCCCATTGGTGTTTAACTGAACAGTATCTAAGCCGGCAGCTCTGGCCGCCGCTATGATCTCAGGCAAGTCCGCGCGCGTGGCCGGCTCGCCGCCTGAGAGCTGGACAAAGGTATTGCCGCGCTCCGCAAGGGCCTTAAATACCTCAGTTAAATCAGCG
>WQRL01000332.1 GCA_009786775.1 Oscillospiraceae bacterium | reverse complement strand
TGCCATTGTCGGTCCGACAGGCGCGGGAAAAACTACAATTGTCAATTTATTAATGCGTTTTTACGAGATGAATAGTGGTGAAATTAATGTTGACGGGGTGCCTATTTCACAGCTTAGACGTGAAAATGTCCATGAGCTCTTCTGTATGGTGTTGCAGGATACTTGGCTATTTGAGGGGACTATAAAGGAAAATGTTATTTACAGCAAAGAAGGGGTCTCAGACGATGAGGTAGAGGATGCCTGTAAGGCTGTGGGATTGCACCATTTTATTAAAACTTTGCCACATGGATATGATACGGTGTTGGGAGAGAATGTCACTTTATCCGCCGGGCAAAAACAGCTTTTGACCATTGCCAGAGCGATGGTAGAAAAAGCGCCGCTACTTATTTTAGATGAGGCAACAAGTTCTGTTGACACACGCACTGAGGTGTTGGTACAAAGAGCTATGGAAGAGTTGACGGTGGGCAGAACGTCTTTCGTCATTGCCCACAGGCTTTCAACCATCCGAAATGCAGATGTAATACTCGTAATGCGCGACGGAGACATAGTTGAAAATGGCAGCCATAATGAACTGATTGCCCAAAACGGGTTCTATACGGAACTCTACAACAGCCAGTTTGGGTAAAGTATAAAAGATACTTAGACGCACTGTCACATCAATGCTAAAAGCAGAGGGCTGTCGCACTAAGAGCAGTGTGGCAGCCTCGCTTGTTATTATGATATGAATAGTTTTTGCAACTGGACTCCTCTAAACTTCAAACGAACTTCAACAAAAATTAATAATTAGTTGAACTTTAGTTGAACTTTATGGTGTATTATATCGAAACTGTGTTTGGTTCCGACACGAAATCGGTAAATCACAAAGTTAGCGCACATATAGGCAGGATCAGGAAACGCCTAGGCGATTGGTAGGAATTCGAGATTGAAACTGTGCATGGAATGCTGGACGTAGGGCGGGAAGACATGATGAAGGGTAAAATATCTAACAAATTCTTCAAAGAAAAAATTTCCATGCTAGTTATTCTGGTTGTGATGATTTTTGCCATCCTCATTGCCAGCAATATTTTAGCTGGATTTGTAACATATATTTTGGTGGTTTATGACATAATACAATTTCCCTTGGCTCAACCGATCGAAGCCGCAGTAGTTTCCATGGCCGTTTCTAGTTTGCTCATTGGTACCATACTTGCTAGGTTTTTCGGAGGCAGATTCCTGCGACAAATAAATGAGCTCGCAGCGGCCACGAAAGCAGTAGCCGCAGGAAACTTCAATGTCCGCATCAAAAGAGGCGGAACAAAGGAGATGGATTTTATCAGAAGCAGTTTTAATAATATGGCCAAGGAACTAGCAAACATAGAAACCCTTCGTGTTGATTTTGTAAACAATGTCTCTCACGAATTCAAAACACCCATCGCCTCCATAAGAGGTTTTGCCCAAAGGCTCAAAAGAAATTCCCTGACTGCTCAGCAACGCGATGAGTATTTAGATATAATAATTTCAGAAAGTGAACGGCTCACGCGATTGTCCAGCAATGTTTTGCTACTCTCAAGGCTTGAAAACACAGAGAAAATAATTGAAAGGGCAGAATTCAGACTCGATGAACAGCTTCGCAGAACGGTCTTGCTAATGGAACCGCAACTGTTGAATAAAGGTATTGAAGTAGGCGTTGAACTTGAGGCGGTGACCTTAGTGGCGAATGAAGAAGTGCTCAGCGACCTGTGGATAAACCTTCTTAGCAATGCCATTAAATTTAGCTTTGATGCTTCGACAATTGGGCTTAAGCTAACCGCCACGAAAAACGAAGCCATTGTGACAGTCTCAGATGAGGGTGCAGGGATGAATGAGGAAGTTCTAGAGCATATTTTCGACAAGTTTTATCAGGGGGACAAGTCCAGATCTACAGAGGGCAACGGGCTTGGACTGACGCTTGTAAAGAGAATTTTGGAACTCGAAAATGGGAAGATAGAAGTGGAGAGTGCGCCGGGAAAAGGAGCCACATTCAAGGTCTCACTTCCTATAAACAAAAAATAGCTATCTGATTACAGATATTTTAGGAGGATACTAAAATGCGTTATGCAATCAATTGGAAAAGCAAAATTTTGCGTGTCATTGGGCTTGTATTAGCTTTAGCTATTGTGCTTTCGGTAGCGGCCTGCGTTGCAGCGATGCAAGGTATAGCGGGAAGTGTGAATACAGACACAGATGCGTCGCTCGAAGCTGGATTAGAAAATGCGCCGGAAGTAGAGCAAGAAGCCGATTTGGAAACTGTGGCGGAGAGGTTAGTCGCCGTCAACACTGCACCCGTACAAACCGGAGATATACACACAGAACTTTCCTTCACAGGTCAAGTAAAAGCCTCCTCACAAATTACTGTGATGAGTAGACTTCAAGGCGTCGTAGACGAGGTGATGGTCAATGTCGGCGACTTCGTAAGTGAAGGTGATATACTGTTTACAATGGATGAATCTGACATCCAAGCAAATGTACGAACGCTAAATGCACAGCTAAGTACCGCAGATGCCGCTGTGAGAGCCGCAGAAACAGGTGTTTCGCTTGCTACTGGCAGTGCTGTTCAAGGTCAGATCCTGCAAACACGAGGAGCTCTTACGCAGGCAGAAGCGGGCGTAGTACAGGCCGAGGCTGGTGTAGTGCAAGCGCAAGCGGGTGTGGAACAAGCCGAGGCGGG
>WQRL01000331.1 GCA_009786775.1 Oscillospiraceae bacterium | reverse complement strand
ATATTCGCGGCTTAGAATGGTTGAAATTGTGGGAGCATACGTACTGGGCCTGCCGACGCCTGACTCCTCCATGACTCTTATTAACGTCGCCTCGGTGTACCTCGGAGGAGGCTGGGTAAACTTCTGTTCCTCATTTATGTCCAGAAGGCTGAGCCCGTCGCCGTCTTTGAGGCTGGGCAGCGGAGACTGCTTTTGAACCTTCTCATCATCCTTGCTCTCTTCATATACAGCGGTAAAGCCAGAGAACACTATAACGGTGTTGTTGGCCCTAAACACATAGCCTGACGACATGACATCCACAGTTACGCTGTCATAGATGGCCTGTGCCATCTGGCTGGCGACAAATCTTCCCCAAATGAGCCGGTAGAGCCTTAGCTGATCGCTGGTGACACTGCCCTTAATGCGGTCGGGCGTTATAAACACATCACTGGGGCGTATCGCTTCATGGGCGTCCTGAGCATTGTTTTTAGACTTGTAGAAGTTTGGCGAATTAGGGTAATATTCATCGCCATATGAGTCTGTGATAAACTTTTTTGCATCAGCGCGAGCATCATCGGAAATACGCAGTGAATCGGTTCTCATATAGGTTATAAGGCCTATTGTGCCCTCTCCCTTGATATCTACGCCCTCATAGAGCTGCTGGGCGATTGACATAGTACGGCGCGGAGCCATGCCTAGCTTGCGGGAGGCCTCTTGCTGCAGGGTTGAAGTTATAAATGGAGGCGAGGCAGATCTTTTTTTATCTGTGCGCTTGACTGACTTGACAGAAAAAGGCGATTTCTTTATGGCCTGTACAACTGTCATTACTTCATCAGCACTTGTAAGTTCCATTTTCTTTTTTTCATTGCCGTGAAATGCCGCAGTGAACTTGTCGGTTTTGCCTGCCTTCTGAAGTTCTTCAGGGGTGAGGTCCACATGGAGGAGCCAATATTCCTCAGGCTTAAAGTCCCGGATTTCTTCCTCCCTGTCCGTTACAATTCTCGTCGCCACTGACTGAACTCTGCCCGCTGAGAGCCCTCTGCGGATTTTCTTCCAAAGCAGCGGGCTGAGCTTATAACCCACAATGCGGTCGAGAATGCGGCGGGCTTGCTGGGCATTGACAAGATCCATATCTATTGCACGGGGGTTCTCTATGCTGCTGCGGACTACCTTTTGTGTGATTTCATTAAAGGTAACGCGAAAGGTCCTCTCATCAGGCAGGTGTAAAAGCTCCTTTAGATGCCACGAAATAGCCTCACCTTCCCGGTCAGGGTCGGTGGCTAAGTAGACGTTTGCGCTATTTTTTGCTGCTTTTTCAAGCTCGCTTATGGTGCTCTCACGGGCTTTAACCGGCTGGTAGTCAGGGGCAAAGCCATGTTCAATGTCAACCCCCAGCGTGCTTTTGGGCAAGTCACGCAAGTGCCCCATTGAGGCGGTTACTTTGAAACTTGAACCGAGATATTTTCCTATAGTTTTGGCCTTGGCAGGCGACTCCACAATAACCAGATTGCTTTTTTCTTTCGGCATTAATTAAGACCTCGCATTTGTTAGTAATAATTAGCCGCAGTGCGGCTTGAAAGTGTTGCCGTAAGGGCAGTTTTATGGGTTAGTCAGGCAGTAATGCTTTCCCCCTGAATGTTTAAGGCATCCTTTGAGTTCAAGCATTGTGACAGCCGTCAGTACCTCCTTTGAAGAAAGGCCCGAGCAGGTGATAATAGTGTCTATATGGACATTTTTATCCCCCACGGCTTTGGCCACGGTTTTCTCGTTGCCCTCAAGAGAAGTTACAATTTGTTCATAATCAATATATTCTACATGCGGAAAGTTGTCAATCTCTTTTTTTTCCGCAGCTTCCGTTTTTATTATTTTCGGGAACAGCTGCTCATATTCGCAGATAATGTCATCTGCTGATAAAATGGCTATAGCGCCGTCCCTGAGCAGTGCATTTGAGCCTTCACAGCTCACCGCCCCCACATTTCCCGGAAGGGTGAATACATCCCTGCCCTGCTCCAGAGCCCTTGCCGCTGTTATTAATGCGCCGCTTTTTGCAGGCGCTTCAATTACAGCTACACCCAGTGAAATCCCGCTCAGAAGCCTGTTACGCGCGGGAAAATGGGCTCTTGCGCCCCCTACTTTCGGAGGGTACTCACTTATTATGGCCCCGTGATTTGCCACATCCTCAAAGAGCCCCTTGTTTTCGGGCGGGTATACAGTGCTAAGTCCTGTGCCGACAATCCCTATGACGGGGCTGCCGCCTTGAAGGGCTCCCCGCGCTGCGGCTGAGTCTACGCCGCGCGCCAGCCCGGTGGCCACAATTAGCCCTCTTTCGGAAAGTTTTTTGCTAATAGACATGGCTGCATTTATTCCATATGGAGTGCAGTCGCGTGTGCCTACAACTGATACGACAGGCAGGCTGTCTATTAAAGGAAGGTTGCCGCGGATGTAAAGCAGAAGTGGCGGGTCATAAATATTTTTAAGCCTCTCGGGGTATGACGGGCAGTTATACGACAGAAGTTTGCAGCCCACTACATCACAGTCTGCCAAGACTTTATTTGCATAGTCAAGGCTCTTATCAGATAAGCTCAGTATTTTGGCCGGCTCTACGCCTGGGACATTCAGGTATTTCGCCTCGCTTGCCTCAAATACCTTCTCAGGGCTTCCAAAATGCTCAAGCAACTTCAGCGCCGACACATTTCCTACCCCTGCGGCTGCCGCGAGCCAAACCCAGTACTTCATTGATTGCATCGCTTACT
>WQRL01000330.1 GCA_009786775.1 Oscillospiraceae bacterium | reverse complement strand
CTATTGCGGCAGCTATTGCAGGAACGGTGCTTACTGTAATCGGAACGATGAGCGCATAGGAGAGGTTGGTGATGGTCATGCCCAGCGCAACCATGCCGTACTGGGCACTCGCTTCATACACGCTGAGCCCTAAGACTGATTGCAGCCTGCCTAAAACTATGCTGTTGCTGATGACCACATTGACGGATAGAAAAGCCATGGTAAGCGTAATAGGGACGCTAACCTTCATTATCTGTGAGAAAATACTTCCCGCCTTTGGTACACTGGTGCTTTTAGCTTCCACAGCGGCGGCCAGACGGGTCATCTTCCTCTTGTGCCAGGCCAGCAGTGGGACGGCCAGCCCAAGGCCGACGGTTACGCCCACTATTGCGCCCGCGGATACTATGTACATAGGATAGTTTAGGCGTGAGAGCCAAAGCGCCACAGCGATGCCCAGCGCGACCTTGAATATTACTTCAACAAACTGGGAAATTGCTGTGGGTGTCATGTTTTCGTGCCCCTGGGCATAGCCACGGTAGACGGATATAATGCACGCAAAAAACACCGCAGGCGACAAGACCCGGATGCCGTATGCGGCCAGGGGGTTGTGCATGAGCCCTGCAAGGGCGTCGGCAAAAAAGAACATTATTAACATGGCGAAAAGGCCAATCAATATAAATGACGGCATAGCCACTGAGAAATAACGGTTGACGAGGGTTTTGTCGCCTTGTGCATTTGCAGAGGCAATGAGCCGGGAGAGAGCTGTGGGTATGCCTGCTGTGGAAATGGTCAGAATTAGCGTAAACACATTATATGTGACCTGGAAGGCTCCGCGCCCTACATCGTCTATAATATTAAACAGAGGAATCTTGTAGGCGGCACTGGCGAACTTCACGAACATGGACGCTACCATAAGAATTGCCGCGCCTTTGAGATAATTCGGATTTTTGCTCTCTTGCAACTCTACACCTCTTTCAAATGTTTTAAACTATTTTACACCTAAGAGCGTCTAAAAGCAACAAAACTTGACGGCTGGTTTGACTGCTGACTTGACGGCTGAATATTTCTTAGATGTTAGGGCTATGAAATCAATGTGGACAACTATGTGGAAAATGTGCAAAAGCCCTGTAAAATGGGATTTTTTTGAATCATGGCGGTTTGGAAGTGGCGGTACAGGCCATGAAATATTCATATATAGATGAATAAAGCGTAGAAATTTCTAAGAAAATATGCAAGCCTTCTCAAAAGTGCACAGAAAAACTAAAATTTGCCAAAACGGGGTTTATTTTTCAATTTTGATACATTATACTGCTATTATTAGAGTAATGAAGCGGGGAAATATTGGTTTTACCGCTATTTAGTGAGGTGCCTATGTACGAGAATAGTGATTTTGAGAGCTTACTTCAAAGGCCTGTAGAGCAGAGCAGTCAAATGATTGAAGTATCAATTCAGAAGCGTCCTGAGATGATGGCAGAGGTGCGCACAGAGCCGAGGCCTGTGAGGAAGCGGCCGCGGCGGGGCAATGCCAAGCTGGTGCTGCTGTTTGTTATGTGCTTTATTTTTGCCGCGGGTGCGGGATTTGCGGGTGGAATGTTTGCGGGGACTTTGATGCCCGGAACTGTGGCTTTAGAGCCTGCCCCAGAGGAGATGCAGTATCTGCTGAGGGAAGAGATGCCGGAGCCCGAGAGCGTGGATACAGCGGAAGATGTGCAGGTGACCGGTGCAGAGATTATGAGTGATGAGGAGTCACTTGACGGTGAGGAACCGCTTTCACCTTCTGTCATAAATGCCCTTTTAGGGCAGCAGATGACAACCGCAGAGGTTGCCGCAGCTGTTAGGGATTCTGTGGTGGAGATACAGACAGAGCGCGTTACTACCGGTGTGTGGGGCGTGCAGCGCATTACAGAGGGTGCGGGCAGCGGTGTAATAATAAGTGAAAATGGGCTGATTATTACAAATGATCATGTCATAAGCGGTGCGGCGGCTATCACAGTGCGGCTGGCTGACGGGCGCGAGTTTGATGCGGAGCTTTTAGGCACTGATGTGAGGACGGATACAGCCGTAATAAGGATTGATGCGGCTGAGCTAACTCCTGTGTCGTTTGGTGATTCCGAGTCTTTGGCTGTGGGCGATAGTGCGATGGCTGTAGGAAATCCTTTGGGGCAGCTGGGCGGTACGGTTACAAGCGGCATAATTTCGGCTCTCGACAGGGATATAGTTTTGGATGGAGAGATAATGACGCTGCTTCAAACTGATGCGGCAGTAAATCCCGGCAATTCAGGCGGGGGCCTGTTTAATATGGAGGCGGAGCTTATCGGGGTCGTCGTTGCAAAGTCAGGGGGCGTCGATATTGAGGGGTTAGGTTTTGCAATTCCTTCCAATACGGTTATGCAGGTGGCTCTTGATTTGCTTACTTATGGTTTTGTAAGGGGCAGGGCGGATGCCGGGCTTGAGCTTTTAGATATTCTTACCAATGATATGGCCCGCAGGCATGGGGTTTCACAGCCTGGTTTATACATTCTGGCGTCGGAGTATGAGGGGTTGCTCCGCGGGGATAGGATTGTTGCAATTGACAACAGGGCTTTGACAAATAAAATGGGATTTAATGCGGCTCTTAGAAATAGAAGCCCGGATGATGTTATAGAGGTGGCTGTTGTGCGCGGGGGGCAGGAGGTTACGGTTGAGGTTACTCTGCGTGAGTGGAGGCCTTAGTTAAGCTGGGACGCAATTTAATCTGCTAAACCAGCTGTGATTAAACC
>WQRL01000329.1 GCA_009786775.1 Oscillospiraceae bacterium | reverse complement strand
GTATACAAGCAGCACCTTGAGTATAAACAAGGCGGCGTCGCTGCCTTGGATGGTTATGCTCCCTGATGTTACAGAGCTTAGAATTGTCGCAGGCAGCGTAATGGTGAATACCAGTTTTGTGAGGACTTTACCCGTTTCGGGGGGCAGAGCTTTCAGCTTGCAGCCAGCGTAACCCAGAGCAAGCAGAATAAATAACACAATTAGTTGGGCGGTTGGACTCATGTGCTTTTCCCGGCTTTAGCACTAGGCTTAATTAACTGGCCTTCCATGTCAACAAAGGATACAGCAACCCTACCATTCTCGCGTGTTACTGAAATGTTTTCAAGTGCCTTTTCAACACTTTCGGGTTTGGAGATGTCACAGGCGAAATCTGCTTTTTTTCTAAAAGATTCAGCGGATGACTTCACATTTGAGGCGTCCGTTCTCTCCATAAGAACGGTAGCTCCCGGGGTTACAAATTCAGAGAGCATATTGGATTCACATAGGATTATGCAATCCTCGCGCAGCGCACCGGCTATTGAATTAAAAGCCTGCTGGGCGTGTTGCTCATGTGTTCTAATCCATAGGACTCTCTTCGCTCCGGCACAAAGCAGCACGCTTGTGTCTTTGTTAAGCTGTGTGGATGTTTCCTCCGTTACTTCGTAGCAGCCGGAGAAGGACGTACAGGCATCACAAGCGCCACTGCCGTGACAGCGTTCTTCGCCGTCACGGACAGTGGTGATTTTAAGGCCAATAAATTCGAAGTCTTTTTTCCACTTGTCCATAAACTTTAGACAAAATGATGTCTTGCCGCAATTTCTGACAATTGAGCCAATGAGCAGCATATTAGGTATGTTCATCTATTTATTTTCCTTTGCCTGGATTTTCGCAACATCTTAAGGGGTTAATTTGGAAGCGGTGTACACGCCATCTAGCTTCTAAGCTGAATCCAGAGCCTGTCGTAAAGTTCTAAAATATGTGAGGGGAGGTGGAGAAATACGTCAGATCTCGCATAATCTTCCGGGCCTACAAATACGACTTCCCGGCTGATAGGGTCAAGCTCCTGTGAAAACATGGCAGCGGCTTCGTAGTTTGCAGAAGCATAGTAAGTCCAACTCATGTTCATCATGGCGATATCTGTGCGGCTCATAAAGTTTATAAACTTCTCAGCACCTGTTCTGTTTTGAGCGGCGCGGGGTACTACCATGGCATTAACAAAGAAGTTAGTGCCTTCAGACGGCCTTGCGAAACGCAAATCGGGGTTATTGGCATACATAGTAAGAAAATCCGGAGCATACCACGGGCCTATCCAGGCTTCGCCTGCCTCCATTTTGTCAAAGATTTCATCCATGACATAGGCCTGTAAAAGAGGCCTCTGCTGCTGCAATAGTTCGAAGGCTTCCATGATTTCATCTTCATTTACTGTGTTGATGTCATATCCGAGATACTGCAACGCAACGGCAAAAGCATCCCTGGGGTTGTTGAACATTAGAATCTGCCCTGCAAATCTCTCGTCGAACAGTGAACCCCAGCTTGTGATTTCGTAAGGGATTCTCGCTGAGTTGAATATGATTCCGGTTGTGCCCACCTTGTATGCAACGGAGAATCTTTCATCCGGGTCAAACTCCAAACCGCGAAATCTAGGGTCTATCAGGGTGTGATTTGGTATATTTGAAAAATCTAATTCATAGAGCATGTCTTCCTCTATCATACGCGCAATCATATAGTCCGATGGTATAACGACATCGGCCACCATGCCGCCCAGGCGGAGAGCTGCGTACAATGTTTCATTGTTGACGAACTCATGGTAGGTGACATTGATGCCATATTCCTCACGGAACATTCTAAGAACTTCTCTGTCTATGAAGTAACCCCAGTTGTGCACGACAATTTCCTGTGTTACCGGTGTGCCTTCCGAGCCTGCTGGTGCCTGTGGGGCACAGCCTGTCAGTGCTGCTGCCAGGATTAGGCAGCCAAGTGCGATAAGTACGATAGTTTTTTTCAATTTCTTTTTTCCTTTCGAGTCAAATGTTCCAAAATCGTCTAGTTTCCTAAGGCTTTGTTGCGCCTTTTTAGTTTCTCTTCCTGCCTTACATCGCGGACATTTATTATAATTAACAAGGTAAGTACCGATAGGAAGAGTATTGTTGATAGTGCATTGATCTCAGGGCTTATGCGCCTGCGGGTCATAGCAAATATTTGCATGGGAAGGGTCATGACATTGCCACCTGCTGTAAAATAGCTTATGACAAAGTCGTCAATCGACAGCGTAAAAGCGATTATGAGCCCATTTATTATCCCAGGCCTGATTTCTGGAATTATGACTTTCCAAAAGGCTTGCGTCCATGTGCAGCCTAAGTCGCAGGCTGCATCAACGAGGTTGCGGTCAATCTGTCGGAGTTTCGGCATTATTGCCAGCACGACATAGGGTATGCAAAATACTATATGTGCGATGAGCAGGGTGCCGAATCCGAGCCTAAACTGCAAAAAAGTGCCCAGGGAGATGAAAAGCAGGCTCAAAGAAACACCTGTAACTATATCTGCATTCATCATTGGGATATTGTTAATCTGTGTAAGAGGGACGCGCCAGCGGCTTCTCATGTGAAAGAATCCGACTGCTGCAATTGTGCCTGCGATTGTTGATATAACTGCTGCAAGCAGTGCAATAACCAAAGTGGTGTAAAACGCATCCAGTATAGTCCCATCCGTAAAAAGACGGCGGTACCACTCAAGTGAAAAGCCGGACCAGACAGTGCGGCTTCTG
>WQRL01000328.1 GCA_009786775.1 Oscillospiraceae bacterium | reverse complement strand
GTCCCGTCTTTTTTTACCTGACACATATCGCTACGGGTCAAAGTGCCCTTGTCGATTCCCGAAGGAGTTATCCAGATATCTCCGTTGTCGTCGAGGATTGACAGGTTGCCACCCGAGGTGGTGGTGAGCCTGCAACTGTAAATGCGGTTCATCATCTTTACAAGCTGGTCGGCTGGGTGCAGGAGTTCAAATTTCATGGTAATACCTCCGTAATATCAAAACTGTCGCTTATAACTTTGCGCGCGGCCTCAATGCCGCCAAGCTGCCCGAAGGCTATCATTTGGGAAACAATATTTCCCAGTGCGGTGCCCTCTGAAGGGCCGGCATATACCGTGATGCCGCAGGTCTTGGCGGTGAGCTCATTTAGGTAGCCATTGGCGCTGCCGCCGCCTATTATGTTTATGTAATTAAAGTCCTTGCCTGTGAGAGCCTGTAGAGTCTTGATAGTCGCAGCGTAGGAATCAGCAAGGCTTTGGTAGATGCAGCGGGCATAGTCACCCGGGGTCTGAGGCTCAGAGAAGCCACGCTCCTTGCAGGCATCCCGCACTTGCTCAGACATGCTCTGCGGGGCGAAGAACCGCTCTTCATTTACATCAAATGCCGCATCATAGTCAGACTTGCGCGCAAGGACAACCAACTCAGCAAAACTTATATCAGATGCTATCTCTTTGCGCACCGACTGGAGAATCCACAAACCCATTATGTTTTTTAGGAAACGGTAGCGGTAGTCATACCCGCCCTCATTGGTGAAATTGGCCTCAAGCCCTGCCTCCGTGGTGACAGGCGCAGGCAGCTCAACCCCCATGAGGCTCCAGGTGCCGCTTGAAATGTACACAGAATCCTCGGATTTGGCAGGCACTGCAAGAAACGCACTGGCCGTGTCATGGGAGGGCGGCATCACCACTTCGCAGTCAAATCCTACAAGAGCCTTGACGTTCTCAGTCAGGCTGCCTATTACTGTGCCCGCAGGCACAATATCTTTGAAAATTTTCCTGGGAAAGCCCATGCGCTCAATAACCTCTTCGTCCCAATTCTTACTCTGAGCGTTAACAAGGCCTGAGGTTGAGGCGATTGTATACTCGGTTTTCATCACGCCGCAGAGGCGGTAGTGCAGATAATCGGGCATGAAAAGCAGGTGCTCCGCAGCCTGTAGGTACTGGGGCGTCTTGAGCTTGCAGGCGAGAAGCTGGTTGATGGAGTTAAAAGGCTGCTTTTGCAGTCCGACCCTGCTGTAGAGCTCGGTTTCAGGGATTATTTTGAAAAGCTCTTCATAGATGCCGTCGGTGCGGCTGTCGCGGTATGCAACTGCCGGCCCCACGCGCATACCGGCCCCGTCCAGCAGGACGAAATCCACCCCCCAGGTGTCGATTCCAAGGCTGCACGGAATATGCCCGAGCCCGGCGCATTTTTTAAGACCAGTTATAATCTCATCAAACAGCGCGTCAACATCCCAGCACAAAGCTCCGTCTATCTCGGTCATTTCGTTATGAAAGCGGTGGACCTCTTCAAGTTTGAGCTGCCCATCCTCCAGCCAGCCGAGGATATGCCTGCCGCTCGATGCGCCGATGTCTATAGCTAAATGTGTCTTTGTTACCATATTTTGGCTCCCCTTGTATTAGTCTAAGTAGGCTATTAGTCTAAGTGGAATATCAGATGCAGGTCATGGCTTACCGGGCTGTTGTCGGGGTTTGTTTCCATTATGTCCGCCATGAAGTCCCACCATTTGCGGTTAATGGCGGTGTCAGCGCCCTTCTTCCACAGCTCCTCATCCTCGATTTCTATATACCCGTAGAGGATATTTGTGTCGTGGTCTAGAAAAATTGAATAATTTTTACCGCCGTGTGCATGAATCATGTCTGCCATCTCAGGCCAGAGCTCATTGTGGCGTTTTTCATACTCTAAAGCCTGCCCTGGGTTTAATTTCATTTTGAATCCTTTGTGCATTTATGATGCCCCCTAACTTGACGTTATTCTCAATGATAAAGTATAATGCAAGAAGCGGACAAATTCAAGCGTCACAGTCATATTTGTAAAGGATGGGGTAAAATTGTACGATGTTACTGCTCTCGGTGAGCTTCTGATTGATTTTGCGCCCGCAGGGGCCGATGGAGATGGGTACCCTGTTTTGGCGGCGAAGGCCGGCGGGGCGCCGCCAAACCTTCTGGCGGCACTCTCGAAGTACGGCGCTAAGACCGCGATGCTGTGCAAGGTCGGCACCGATGCTTTTGGCAGGCTGCTGGCTGAAACGCTTGAAAAAAACGGGATTGAAACTGCCGGGATAGTGTTTGACCCCGATGTTTTCACGACTTTGGCTTTTGTAACTATTGATGAAAGCGGGGAGCGCTCATTTAGTTTTGCCCGGAAGCCCGGAGCTGATACCTGCCTGAGATTTGATGAACTGGATCTTGCCCTGATTGACAAGGCTAAAATTTTTCACCATGGTACACTAAGCCTCACACATGAGCCTGCCCGCGCAGCCACGCAAAAAGCCGTGGCGTACGCAAAGGCGGCGGGCAAACTTATTTCGCTAGATCCGAATTTGCGGGTTTCCTTGTGGGACTCACTGGATGAAGCTAAAAAGCAAATTTTGTGGGGTTTGGAAAATGCGGATATTGTGAAAATTAGCGATGAAGAGGTTTCGTTTTTGTGGAATTGCAGCCCTGAGGAAGGGGCGCAGAAACTTCTTAGCGAGTTTGATGTAAGGCTCGCCATGGTCACATTGGGGCCGGACGGGGCGGTCCTTTGTAACC
>WQRL01000327.1 GCA_009786775.1 Oscillospiraceae bacterium | reverse complement strand
GCATGAATGTTGCGCACATTATTAGGGCTTCCTTGCGACTTTTTTATCGAAAGTTATTTTCGTCTTTTTTTAGCGATTTTTTCATAATATCTTATTGCCGCTAGGTTTTACAGCAGACCCTAATTAGCTGCGTTTGTGACTTCAATAAGTAACAATTTCATTTAACAAGCTGCGTCTTAAAAGATTCCCCAATAGACGCAACAACTGACCCACAGGGCAACCACAGCCTTGCGGGTTTTGTGTTGTCGGCCGCCCAACTTTCCTCCAGAGCAGCACCCCTGTCCGGCTGGCCCTGTGTGCTGCAGCAGGGCCAGCCGCACAGGGAGAATCAATAGACGGCAGACGGGCGAAATTTAGTGTAGTAATTGGCCCCTACGGCACTACGTAGGGGTTACACACATGAACATGTCCGCAGACTGTTTTTTCGCATATTTGTAGAAAAAACTGTGAAAAACGGCCCGTGTTCCTCCGGCCGCTTTATGCTTTGAAGTGAGGAGGTGTAAAATTTGATTGGTTTTCTTGTTAATCTGCTCTGCATTTTAGCCAATGTGGCAATCAATGTGATAAGCTCGCTATATGCGGCTCACATTAATAGCTGCATTGAGCGCAGAACAGGGGAAAAGCGCCCAACCAACCCACGGTAAAAAGCGCTTTCCTAACGGCGGCGGTGCCACAACATCGTCACCGTTTTATGTTTTGATTCTAGTATAAAACCCATATGTTGTCAAGTGCGGTGCGAAAATTTCACAATTCCCCAGAGCAGCTCAGAGCCGGAGCCCCAGAGCCGCATAAATCATCCGCCGAACACGGGCAAATGCTCTGTGGAAAAGCAGGGCGGCCTGTATCGTCACGTCTACTCTGGCAGCAATTTGAAATCCATGCTAAATTTGTGTTCCAGGACTGCGGCCGCCCCACTTTCCCCCAGAGCACCCGCCCATGTCCGGCTGGCCTGTGTGTTGCAGCAGGGTAGCAGCACAGGGAGAATCAATAGACGGCAGGCGGGAGAAATTTAGTGTAGTAATTGGGGAGCTGTTGAGCTACAATAGACTGAGGAGATTTCATCTTGCAGTTTTTAGCAATTGTCAAGACGGCGCAGCGTTTATAGCTTATCTTGTGTATGTTGAAACGAACTGATTGGAAGTGTGTGGCTAATGGGCAAAAAATTCATTGCTTTGTTATCTATTTTTGTTATGATTTTAGGCGCAACAAATGCCTTTGCCTTGGAGATTGAACTTGCACCTATGGAAAAAGATTTGGGAGAAGGCTTAGTCTTTTGGACAACACTCCCTGCAGATGAGGCCTTAGGGTATCCGGCATCAGGGCTTTACCGAAATGGTGAGCTTGTGTATGGCGTTGATGCAGATGGTAAATGGTGGTGGGCGCAGCTATTTTTCTCCGATGATGCCATGACCTTTCTTTTTGTACCCACAGTGGGCGGAGCAGAATCGGCTATCCGCTTTTATAATAGGGGAGTTATCGTACTTGAGCACAATGTGCTCGGTTTGCTCGAAGGCGGGGAGGCCGCTCTTAGACCGCCATATGAGATGTATACGTACTTTCGGTGGGATTACCATGAGCAGCGTTACTATAACCGCGCAGACAATATTTTGCGTGTTACGACGGCAGAAAGCAATACCATTTCTTTTGACCTGCGGACAGGTTTGATTTTATCACCAGAAAACTTGCCGGATCCAGATCCGGGTCAAGAGATTTCAGAAAACTTGCCAGATCCAGATCCGGGTCAAGAGATTTCAGAAAACTTGCAACCGCAAGAAGTTTCGGAACATTTACCCGCTCAAGAGATCCCTGCAAGCATTTCTCTCGCCAATATAGCCCTCATCAGCGCTATAGGAATTATTTGCGCACTTGTACTATTTCTTTTAATGAAACGAATCAAACATAAGAACACCAAATAAGCAGCCTGTCCAAACGTCAGTAAATCCCTTAAATCTCATTTTTGGTACATTCGTCATTGTGTGCCCTCCTGTCCCAATGCTTGGATGTTTTCAAGCCAAGCTCTGAAATGTTGGCATTCTTCCGCTATCTTTTCGATGCCGATACGTTTTGCAATTGGGATTCCATTTAGCGTTTTGACATATTCAGGAAGGATACCCTTAATGCGTTTTGAAGGAGCGGTCATTTCCGAATTGTTGATATGCTCTGGTGTTGGAAATTTGGGGTTATTCTTGATGTGAGCCAACTCCAAAAGTGTTTTATCATCTGCTTTTGCTTCGCCAAGGAATGCCGACACATCCGAAAACAGTAGCCCTTCAAACTCATGTATAATCAAATTCACAAGCAAATTACGATGTTCAGCAAGATTGGATTTTACAGCAGCTTCAATCTCGCTTGAAACCTTATAAATATCACCCGTACCACCTTTGCCCGGTGTGTCTTTTGGAAGCTTGTAATAATCAAGCATCGTAGTCACAAATGCACTGGAATCCCTGCAAAGAATGTCTAATTCAGTTCTTATTATGCTATATTTACTAACCCCACCTAAATTTTTAGGTATTGCGTAAATGTTGCTCTTCTCAAGATATGGCGCGAGAACATCCTTAACAAAGCGCTCTTCAGTTTCACCCTCACATAAAATTAGTAATTTCATAGCTACGGTCTCCCCCCGAATATGTTTTTATTCCATAGTTCCCCAAGGGTGTAGTCGTTGTCGAGCCACAAACTTAACTGTTCTGTATCAAGCCGCTTAAACTCTGACCCATTCTTGCCACTGTCAACGACAATTACGTCTTTGGCATCGAACTTGTCCAAAAGCTC
>WQRL01000326.1 GCA_009786775.1 Oscillospiraceae bacterium | reverse complement strand
CACTAGTCAGGGTTGCCCCTGCCGCTACGGCTTTCTCAAGAGCCGGGTGAAACGGCATAAGCCCCGGGGTGCGGAAAATTATGTCAGCATCAATATTGTCAAGATAATCCTCACCCAAAGCAAGCTGGGCACCTAAATCTTCAAACCTCTCAGAAGTCCCGCTAAGCTCTGTGCGGGTGCGTTTATCACAGACTGTTGTGGAGATGCCCTGCGAAAGCAGTGCCTCAATCAGCGGTGTATTGCTAATACCCGCCCCTACAACAGTGACGCGCTTACCTCTAAGCTCATTTAGATACTCACTAAACTTCAAAACTTTTCCCCCATAAAAATTACTGCTTTCCAAAATGCTTTCTAAAGAGCTAACTATTGGAAGCTAACTGTCCAAAACCCAGCGTTCTTCACCTGTGCTAAGCTCACTTTTCCTGCGCCTGTTCATAAGGTCGCGCATTGCATCATAGGGAGGCTTTCCCTCAAATAACACCTTATACGTTTCATTGCAGATGGGCATGTCCACCCCCATCTTATCCGCAAGCTCCTTGGCAGCTTTGGCGGCAAAGTAGCCCTCAACCACGGCTCCCACTTCCACTAGGGCGTCCTCTACTTTCACGCCCTTGCCTATGAGCACGCCTGCCCGCCTGTTACGGGAGTGCTTTGACATGCAGGTAACAATCAAGTCACCAAGGCCTGCAAGCCCTGCAAGTGTTTCTTTCCTGCCGCCCATGCTCACAGAAAGCTGCGCCATCTCAGCAAGCCCACGTGTCATGAGCATAGCTGTTGTGTTATCCCCCTGCCCCAGTCCGTCACATATTCCTGCTGCTAGGGCTATTACGTTTTTAAGTGCAGCTCCCAGTTCAACCCCCACTACATCGTCGGAGGTGTAGACCCGGAAATTTTCATTCATCAGGAGGCCTTGAACACGCTCTGCGGCAAAGTGATCCTCAGAGGCCGCCACACAGGCAGTCGGAATCCTGCGTGCCACTTCTTCAGCATGGGTCGGCCCGGAAACCGAGGCTATAGGGACCCTTAATCCCAGTGTTTCTTTTAGAATGCTTGTAAATAGGCTTGATGTATCTTTCTCTATGCCCTTGGACATGCATATTACATCACAGCTTTCATCTATCCAGCCAGCCAGCTCATCCGTCGTCTCGCGGACTGCAAAAGACGGCACAGCTATTATAGCGGCGCCGACTCCAATTGTCGCTTCCTCAATGTCGGAGATAATATTTATATCACCGGGGATAGTAACCCCGCGCAGCAGCGGATTCTCACGGGTTTGCAAAAGAACTCTTGTTTCATTTTCAAACTTTGACCACAAAGTAACCGCATGCCCGTTATCGCGCAAGAGAAGTGCAATAGCCGTACCCCACGCGCCGCTGCCAAAAACTGATACCTTCAATAGTGACCCCTCCGTAACTTAACCGGACATTTGCTCATGTCCTCACTATCCAGCAGCGCTTTACGCATCGCTGGATTTTCTCTTAAAACTTATTTTCGATTCTTCACCGCGGATAAGCCTATTAATGTTAGGCATATGCCTTTGAATAAGCAGCAGCGCACACATGAGCGTCGCTACAAACTCCCAACTGCTCCCGATGCCGATTAGCAGCATTGAAACAGGAAATGCAATTGCTGCAATCATGGACGCCAGCGAAACGTACCTTGTTATGAGGGTAATAAGAACAAACAGCCCCCACGAAATCAGTGCCAGCCGCCAGTCAAGCACAATAAGTATCGCCCCTGCCGCCATTACGCCCTTGCCGCCCTGAAAATGATAATAAACCGGGAAGCAGTGGCCCAGCATGACAAAGAACCCTGAAACTGCCTGACCGAACAAAGCAACCTCAAACAGCGAGCTAAAAAGCCAGACTCCCGAAATAGCCATGCCGGTAAATTGAGCAAACAGCCATCCTCCGAATATCACAGGTGCAATGGTTTTGAACATGTCAATGGCCACCACCAGCAGCACCCCGCGGACACCGAAAACACGGTAGAAGTTCGTAAGCCCGGGATTCCCGCTGCCGAACTTGCGTATGTCCTTTTTGTAAAAATGCTTAGATGTAATTATTGCGCCATTTATGCTTCCGAGCAAATATGCTGGAATTGCCGCAACAAGTATAAGTAAAAATACCATTGGTGTTACTCCTTGTCATCCCTTGACCTTATAATCATGCGTATAGGTGTACCTTCAAGTCCAAATACGCCGCGGATTTGGTTTTCGAGGTAGCGGCGGTAGGAGAAATGAAACAGTTCAATATCGTTGCAAAATGCCACGAATGTAGGCGGCCGGACGCTCGCTTGAGTCATGTAGTAAATCTTCAGCCTTTTTCCCCTATCCGTAGGCGGCTGAACCCTGGCTACGGCATCTGAGAGCAGTTCATTTAGCATCCCTGTGGTGATTCTCATGGATGCCATTTCATTGACAAAGTTAATAAGCTCAAACAGGCGCTCAACCCGCTGCCCTGTGAGAGCTGATATAAACACAATGGGCGCATAGGTCATATAGCTAAGATCCCGCATGACATCCTTGCGCATCTTGTCCATGGTGTGGGTGTCTTTTTCTATAAGATCCCACTTATTTATACAAATAATGCTCGCCTTGCCCGCCTCATGTGCGAGCCCTGCAACCTTGGTGTCCTGCTCTGTAACGCCCTCACGGGCATCGACCATTATAATGCAGACATCCGCCCGTTCAATGGCCATGTTGGCTCTGAGCACACTGTAGTATTCTATATTTCCGCTAACCTTGGACTTTCGCCTGATGCCTGCGGTGTCAACGAATACATATTTGCCGTATTCATTTTCAAAAGGAGAGTCCC
>WQRL01000325.1 GCA_009786775.1 Oscillospiraceae bacterium | reverse complement strand
TGCTTTGCAGCTGAGATAATGGGTATGACCTAAAATATTCGAATCTTTGCTTAACGGAAGATGGATTAACCTTCATGCGTTTTGCGTGCACTGCGCAGAAACCGCCCTTGCGGGTTACGTTTTTTTATAGTAAAATATATTAAAGCAATTTGAAGATAGGAGCTGAACTTATGGTTAGTATTTATAACGAGCATGGTAATATCAATATTTCCAGAGCTGTTTTTACAATCCTTACAGGTGACGCTGCGACTAACTGTTTCGGCGTAAAGGGCATGACTGTGCGCAATGTTTCTGACGGTTTCGTACACATGCTTAAACCTGAGTTTATGGGCAAAGGTGTCCATGTGGAAATAAATCCTGACAATACGATTTCTATTGAGCTGCACATCGCTGTGGATCAGGGGGTCAACATCCCTGTGGTCTGCGAGAGCATCATGGAAGAGGTCGGGTACAAGGTCACAGGCAAAACGGGTGTTGAAGTCAAGCGCATTGACATTTTCGTTGACAAAATGATAATCGACTAAGGGGGGAGCTGTTTGATTTCGCAAGTTACCGGACAGATGCTAAAGCAGATGCTTATTAATGCGTCTGCAAATATAGAAAATCACAAGCAAGAGTTAAATGATCTCAATGTTTTCCCTGTGCCGGATGGCGACACAGGGACGAATATGAGCCTCACAATCGGAGCGGGAGAGAAGGCTCTTGAAAGTCTTAACCCGCAGTCCGTCGGAGAAGCTGCCGAAGCCTCAGCCAAGGCGCTATTGCGCGGGGCGAGAGGCAATTCCGGAGTTATTTTATCGCTTTTGTTCCGAGGGTTTTCTAAGCGTCTGAAAGATTTAGATACATGTGATGCTACGTCTTTCGCCTTGGCGATGGCCACAGGGGTGGATTCTGCCTACAAGGCTGTAATGAAGCCAGCAGAGGGCACGATGCTCACTGTTTCAAGGGTTTCGGCGGGTTCGGCTGTAAGCGCGGCCGAGTCTACTGAGGATATTGAAGCTGTGCTGGAGCAGGCGATAGAAGCAGGCCGCACCGCCCTTGCTGAAACAATGTACCAAAATCCTGTGCTGGAAAAAGCCGGAGTTATTGATGCCGGCGGCAAGGGTTACATATACATGCTTGAAGGCATGCTCAAAGGTCTTCGCGGTGAGGTAGTTGAGAAGCTGGAAACGGATGAGTCTTCACGCTCAGGCGATAAAGCGGACTTTGCGCAGTTTGCCGAAGAGGATATAACATTTACATATTGCACGGAATTTATGATAGAAGTGCAGTCAGATAAAGATGTTGCACTTTTGAAAACCTTTCTCGATGCACGGGGCGACAGTGTTGTGGTAGTCGATGATGATTCGGTTATTAAAGTCCATGTACACACAGATGAGCCCGGTAACGCCCTGACAGAAGGGCTTACTTACGGGCAGCTAATTTCAATCAAAATAGAGAACATGCGCGAACAGTTGGCAGAGGCGGCAGGAGCAAGTGGGCCGGGAAACTCCGCAGGGGAGCCTGAAGAAATGAAGGACTTCGCCATTGTAACAGTGTGCGTAGGTGCAGGAATTGAATCGGTGTTTTCAGATCTCGGTGCCGACAGGATTATAACGGGTGGACAGACAATGAACCCTTCGACGCAGGATATTCTTGAGCAAATTAACTCAGCCCCGTCTGAGGTGGTGTTTGTCCTGCCGAACAACAAGAACATAATAATGGCGGCACAGCAATGTGTTAACCTCACTGAGAAAAGCGTGGTAGTAGTTCCGACCCGCAGCATACCTCAGGGAGTCTCGGCAATGCTTTCACTCGGTGTGGAAAATGACGTGGAGGGCATGGGCGACACCATGGCCAAAGCCGCAAAACTTGTGCGCACGGCACTTGTGACTAAAGCAGCCCGCGACTCTGTGTTTGATGATATGGAAATAAAAAAAGATGAATACTTGGCTTTGGTTGAAGACCATCTCACCGCAAACAGCGAGAGCGAGGCCGAAGTCTTTGATGCGGTAGCAAAAAAACTCGGCGAGCGGGAGATGGAGTTTGTGACGATTTTCACAGGTGAAGATGCTGTGGAGAGTGAAACCGAGGTTCTGGCCGCCAAGCTCAAAGAGGCCGCACCCGAAGCTGAAGTCGCAGTAATCTTCGGCGGGCAGCCGGTTTATCAGTATATTATCTCGGCAGAATAGGGCTTGTAAACTTCTTTCTATTTGTGTTCCAGGACTGCGTCCGCCCCACTTTCCCCCAGAGCAGCACCCATGTCCGACTGGCCTGTGAGCTGTAACTTGTGATTGGAATAGCGCAGAAAGGTGGGCGGTCAAAGTAAATGCAACCCTTATCAGAGAAAATGAGTCAAAAAAATAAGAGGTTGCATTTAGTTTGACAAACAGGGGTTGCATTTACCGTGAAATTAGCATAATTCATCGAAAAAGCCGCTGTTATGGACGAAAATGGGCACGCTCACGCTGAGGTCGCACAAATCTCGATTTTTCGGTCAGAGTAAATGCGCCCCCTATGTTTAACCCTTGATGTTAAGCATAATTCAGATTTGCGACCGCGTCAAGGGTCAAGATGAACGCAAGCGCCATTGACGCGGCCACAAATCTGAATTAGATAGTCACTAAGGGTTTAAGGCAAGGTCTGTTATCGTCGGACTAAACGCGCTCCCTTCGTTTGTAAAACTAAATGCAACCGTTACCCCTTTGCGGGGGTTGCATTCACTTTGTCAACTCACCAAAAAATAAAAACCGCCTCATCCACCGCATTGTGCGATTGTCTTTCTCGCGAGATATGGTAATATATACGCATATCAAAACAATACATACTTATCGATGATTCCG
>WQRL01000324.1 GCA_009786775.1 Oscillospiraceae bacterium | reverse complement strand
ACGGCTCAGGCAAGTTTATAGTATCCTTGTTTAGAAACCAGCGCCTCACAGATGCGGTTCACGGGCTGCTGGAACAAAGAGATGGACTAATCCTGGGTATTTGCAATGGCTTTCAAGCTCTAATAAAGCTCGGGCTGCTGCCATATGGCAAGATACAGTCTATGACTTCTAATTGCCCGACCCTTACATTTAACAGCATAGCCCGCCACCAGTCGCGCTATGTTTTAACCCGCGTAGCTTCAAGCCTGTCTCCGTGGATGTCCAAATGCTCCCCAGGCGAAGTGTATGCACAGCCGGTATCCCACGGCGAAGGCCGTTTTGCAGCGCCGCCTGAGGCTTTGGAGACTCTTCGCAGGGGCGGTCAAATTGTGCTTCAGTATGTGGACTCCGGTGGTGCTCCTTCGGAGGATATACTTTACAACCCCAATGGTTCTGACTGGGCCATTGAGAGCATATGCAGTCCCTGCGGCCGCATTCTTGGCAAAATGGCTCACACCGAACGGGCAGGGGAGCTTCTTGCCCGGAACATACCGGGGGAGAAGTTCATGCCCCTGTTTGAAGGTGGAGTGGAATATTTTAGGTAGGCTGTGGCTGTTTGACTCTATTTCTTGGCAGCGCGAACAACGTACTGGGAATGATGCTCGAAACCGCCAATCTTTTCTCCTTTGAGAGAAAAAATTGGCGGTTTCGATGCCTTGATGGTGATGGAGGCTTTTCTCCCATTTCGGCACTTTGAGTCTTTGTGAAGCAATGAAAAGTATGAAGCAAAAAGGCGCTGGCAGGGGCAGCTCTCAAAATTGTTCATAGAAAATATACAAAATATGAGCCTGTTTGTATTGACTTTATTGCAAAATGACGATATATTACTATGAAAATGATGAAAATTTAAGAAAATTTGAGAACTTATAAAGCCTGCCGGTCAATCGGACCGTGCTTAGAAGACTACGTTGCTCCGCAGTGGCACTATATCTGTTTGTAAATTGACGCATCCCACGGAACCTGACACTTCGCGCAGAAACCTGCAATCTCTTTGGCTATGTTGCACTTTACAGTTAGTGCAACATACATAAATTTCACGGATATAAATCTCGTGATGATTGAAAACGATAGGTTTGGGGCATAATAATACTTGAAAATCACTGCGCTGTAACATAAAATACAAACTTAACAGGTATTCCTGTTATAGTTTTGGCAGAACTTAACATGAAAAGGATGGAATTGCATGGGGAATAATTAAAAATACATGTGCAGGCGGCATTGGCTGCCACATGTCATAAAGTAAAAATAAACAAACAAATACTAAGGAGGAATAAAATGCAACGAATTAAATTTAGGAAAGGTCTAGCATTACTACTAGCATTCATAATGGCGTTTACAATGGTGATGCCCGCAGTGGCGTCTGACTACACGCCAGAAGCTCCGGCAGCCACAGATGTAAGCTCCGGTGAGAATGTAGGCGAAAACCACGGATATGCCGATACCGAAGACGGAAACGAAGAGAATGCGATTGAAGATGGCCACGTACAAGGATACTGTGGTGAGTATGACTGTGCATGCATTGAAGATGATCAATATGCGCTTTTTTACATTTCGCAGGAAAATATTGAGGCACTGGACATAGTTGAGCCAACTCCGAACTTTGAAGCCCTCCTGCCGCTTCTAGGCGCAGGTGACGCAGCGGACTGGACTTATCATTTTGGAACAGGGTTTCCGGCAGGAGATGTTTGGAATTTTGTGCCACTAGCTCTTGGCACATTAAATGCAAACACACTTGCTGAGGAAATTGCTGGAACGGCTTGGAACAACTTCCTACAAGTTGATGTTCCAAATCAAGGCGGCAGACGGTATACTCATGCCAACTTGCCGACACCCATTGCAGATGCTCACCAAGCATTTGTAACATTCGATTTGCGCCCCGGCAATGCAACTCCCGGAGGAGGCGTAGCCAGGAACTTTGTAGACCACGCGCTGATGATTGGAGATAACCCCTTCCTCGTCATCAGAAATCAGCAAGGTAGAATGATTGCCTCAGGCGAGGTGCCTGTCGCAGGCAACTACTGGGATGGGGAATTGACCTCATATACAGTTTTGAGCAGCATCACAGAAAATAGGGCTGACTGGAGAAACACCTGGTTTACATTTGGCATCGTCCTCAACTTCATAAGCGGCGAAGCGGTAATCAGCGTAATTGAGCGCGGTGCTTTTGACGGCGTGGCTTGGACATATGGGGCTGTATTGGGTACTTACACAGTTCCGATTGCCGGCAGCAGCTTTGATGGATTTAGAATCAGAACTCAGCGTGATAGCGGAAATAACATAACCTTCACCGGCCACGGATTCGACAACCTGCACTTCTTCTCAGGTGAAATGCCTGTCGAATGGGAGCAAATCGGTCAAACCATCGACTTTGCTGACGGAATCCCCGGTGCCGTTACAAATTCCCAAATAGTATACACCCAGCAATTTGCAGGGCAAACTGTCCTAAACGCAAACCCGATGGCCACCTATCCGGCAGCCACATGGGGCAACTCAACCGGTCAGTGGGCGCTGCCCCTTACCAGTGGCGCGTGGGACATAGGCGATAACAACATGGTGCGCATTGAGTTTGACTTCTGGACAGAGTGGAACCGTCAGCATACCCTAGGCTGGGAAGCCCGCTTTAACTTTGACGATGGCACTACACCCTTTGCAGGGACTCTGTTCGGTGTCCGCGGGACGTCAAACGGCTCACATCCGGCGGGGCCGAATCAAAATACCCATCTGCGCATCGTAACAAGCGAAAATGACCAAGCAAATAACACCCGCCACAGCGCGGCGGACATCATTCGCAGCGGCAT
>WQRL01000323.1 GCA_009786775.1 Oscillospiraceae bacterium | reverse complement strand
CAGGAAACTGAGAACTCCCTTGGAAAAGCAGAGTATGAGGGTGCTGTCAGCTTTCAAAATGTACGCTTCGGCTACGACCCTGAGAAAATTATTCTAAATGATTTCTCAGCAGAAGTCATGCCGGGCCAGACTGTTGCAATTGTAGGGCCGACAGGAGCGGGTAAGACCACTGTCGTGAAGCTCCTGATGCGATTTTATGAGCTGAGCAGCGGAAAGATTCTGGTGGACGGCATAGACTCAACAGATCTCACGAGGGGCGAGCTGCGCCACATTTTCGGCATGGTGCTACAGGACACCTGGATTTACAATGCCAGCATAATGGAGAACATAAGATACGGCTCGCCTGATGCCACAGACGAGGAGGTCATAGCGGCGGCCAAGGCGGCGCACTGCCACAAGTTTATAAAGTCGCTGCCGGGCGGTTATAATATGATACTCAATGAGGAGGCCTCAAATATCTCAGCCGGCCAGAAACAGCTTTTCACAATTGCCAGGGTAATACTTAAAGACCCGGCGGTTTTAATTCTCGATGAAGCCACCAGCTCAATTGATACGCGGACGGAGATTTTGATACAAAAGACCATGAAAAACCTCATGAAAGGCCGCACCAGTTTTGTCATTGCCCACAGGCTTTCCACTATCCGGAATGCCGACATTATTCTGGTGATGAAAGAGGGCGACATAATAGAAAAAGGCAGCCACGATGAACTGATTGCTGCCCAAGGCTTCTATGCAGATTTATACAACTCCCAGTTCTCAGACGGAGCTGCTTCCGAAGAACTTATTTCATAAATATCTAAATGTGCGGGCAGCTTTTGCTTGCACAAAATCACCGCGCATGCACGCATTCTTATAATCACTTATGGCTTTTGTGTGCCAAAGCGGGACGAAAGGAAGGGTAATAAATATGAGTAACGAAAAGACATCTGCCGGTTTGGAAAACGCCGAGGCCACAGGCGGAGGAAAAAAGAAAAAAGGCGTAAAGATAATAGTTGCGATTGTACTAACCCTTGCGGTTGCAGTGGGTGTGTATTTCGGCATACAGTACTTTGCGCAGAGTGCGCGCTTTGTGGTGACGGAAAATGCGCGTATCACAACAAACTTTGCGTCCATCGTGCCGGCAGCACCGGGGAGGCTTGAGCGGTTTACCCTCTACGAGGGCAGGCGGGTTTTGGAAGATGAAGTGCTCGGATGGGTTGAGGGCGGAGCGTCATTTAGGTCGCCTTTTGATGGCATTGTCGTAAGATCTCATGCTGAGCAGGGGCATCCCGTTTCACCTCTTGGACCCATAGCCGTTATAGCGGATTTAAGCAACCTTCATATTCAGGCAAACATCGAAGAGACATATATTACGAGAATCGCGCTGGGGCAGCAAGTTACAGTGACGATTGATGCTTTTGGGAGCACTGAGTTTAATGGGTATGTGGCTGAGATAGGCAGGGTTACGGATGCCGAGCTTACGGGGAATGTTATGTTTTTTAACACAGGGGGCACTTTTACTAAGGTGACAGCGCTTGTCCCTGTGAGAATCCATATAACTGACTACGTTAATCTGGAGGACTTAATAGGCTTAAATGTTATTGTAAGAATCCCCCTTGATGGGGAGCCTGTTTCGCAGCCGGTGCAGTTTGTAAACAGAATTTCCTCAAGCGGCACGGTTGAAAGTGCTTCAGTCAGCTATGTGCATTCCATGCTGGGGCTCATAATAGACGATGTGGCCGTGGAAGTAGGCGACAGGGTTTCTAAGGGGCAGGTACTGGCGGTATTTGACATAGAGGAACTGGAATTATCCATTGCGCAGGCGCAGGCGGGGCTGGAGCTTGCGAGACTCAGCGCCGCAGCTTCAATTGACAACACCCAGCAAATGCTGAATCTCGCCCAGGCAAACCTCAGGGGCGATACGAATATGCATGTGGTGAGCGCGCAGGCGGCAGTCAGCGCTGCTCAGTCAAATTTGGAAGCCCTGCAAAACAACTTAGAAACGGCCCGGAGCGACCGCGAAAGCGGCAACAGCCCGCAGGTCATAGCGGCACAGGCTGTGCTCCGAAACGCAGGTATAGCGGTGGAAAATAGCAAAACAGATTTTGAAAATGCGAGATTTCTATATGAAACAGGCACTATATCGCAGCTTGAACTACGCCTTGCACAAGATGCCCTGACGATGGCAGAAAATAGTTATGCAGATGCAGCCACAGCACTTAGTACGGCAATAACAGCGTTAGACCGCACTATTGAGCAGCTGGAAATAAGCGTTCAAGCAGCGGGCACGGCTTATGCCCAAGCCCTAAGTGCCCTGAGTGCCTCGCGCAATGCTGCAAGGCAAGATGTGGAGATGCTGCAAAGCAATGTCGAACTGGCACAGGTTTCAGCTAACCTTGAGGCTCAAGAGATAGCCCTACGGATTTTGGAGAGAAGGCTGGATGATTCAAAAATAATAGCGCCGGCCGGCGGAACAGTTACTCAGTTATTTGCCCACGAGGGGATGATGGGTTCGGGGCTCATGTTTGTAATTGAGGACACTCAGGATTTGCGCGTAGTGGCGAGGTTTAGGGAATATGATATAGGCCTGATTTATGAGGGCATGGAAGTAGAGATAACCTCTGATGTCACAGGCAGCGGAGTATATGCTGGAAGAATAACTGCAATAAGGCCCACTGCGTTGCCCTCTATGGGAATGGCTGGCGGCGTGGTGGAGTTTGAAGCTGAAGTAGCTGTGATATCAGCCAGTACAAGCCTGAAAATCGGCATGAGCGTGCGGGTGAATTTGGAGATATAGAAACGGAGCGGCGCGGCAATCCATAACGGTCAAAATGCCGTGAGGATTGCCGCGCCGCCTTTGGC
>WQRL01000322.1 GCA_009786775.1 Oscillospiraceae bacterium | reverse complement strand
AGCTTGCACAGGCCTTGCATTAAACGGATTCGGCAGAACTTCAAAGCCTGAGTCTGTTATCACTTCGCCGGTCAAAGTTGTGCCATCCCAGTCATAACGGCTTATTGTGAGGCGGGAGTAGTACCCTCTCACGTGAACCATGCTGGCATTCTCGCCTCTGCCGTCGAGATAAGCGACAGTGGCTTGATGGCGCTCAACGCGGTTATCAGGCTCAAATCTAAAGAATGTAAAGTCATTCCACATTTGACCCATGTCTGTGCGTGGCACTAAAAACGGAATTGTGCCCAGTTCGCTCCCATCCCTGCCGCAGAATACAGTCATGTACTCAGGGCCTCTTTGGATGTAGCCATTCCAGTTTATAACGCCCCACATTCCACCGTAGTTGCGCTGGTTGTTGACGCCTTGCGCGTTACTGTTGTCGCGAGCAAAAGAGTTTTGGAGCATTTGCCATGTTAGGTCAACAGCAACTTCTCTCGGTATTTCGTTAGGGAACATCCTTCTAAATGCAACAGGGCATTTCGGAAGGTTATTAAGGCGCTCAAATCTTTGCTCATTCCAGCCCGGAGCTCTTCTTTGGGTGGCAGGTGTCATTGGAGTTGTCAGATGATCTAGATGCCTTAGTCCGACACCTGTTTGATATGAACCGCCAAAGCGGTACATAGCACCGTTTACCCTGGCAACTTCACCTGTCAGCGGACAAACATGCCCTGTTTGGTATATGCCCATCATAACTTGCGGAGGCTGTACCCACCATCCTACATGGACAGCTTGGGCGGTTTCAGGTTCGCCCGGAAGGCGTACAGGAGCTATCTCGCCTGTCAGGTTGCCCCAGTATGAGCGCCCTACAACTTCTGGATGTGTGGGCCAGCCCATAAACCATTCTACCAGTGTTTGGAAACGGGTTCCTGTTTCAATTAGTGTTGCGGCCGCTGCCACAACCTCTGGATCCGCAGCATTTACTGCATCTGGGGTAAGTGCGGTTGCAGCAGTTCCACCTGCGTTAGTTGCAGGGAGGTCACGGATCATTCTCTCGGCTTCTCTCCAAAGAGCGCCGTCAGTCGCCTGGAATCTGTCTTGATGCGTGTATCCTGCCGCGATGCTGGCCGGTGACATTGTTATGTAATTTCCAAGCCCATCTCTTGTACCCGGAGCTGTTTTAACCATGAGCTCATAGATGCCGTCGCCGTCAAAGTCATAGAGCATCGGCACAGAGTAGTGCTGGCCTGGGCGTATATTCCATCCCAGGTTAATTTCCCAAAGCATCTCTCCGGCCAAAGTGTAGGCGCGGTAAATAACCGGACCTTGGTTGCTGCCCTGGATAACGTCCGGATTTCCTGTAATCCACTCTACAACGAAGCTAAACTGTCCGCTATCATCCAAAATGCCGACCTTAACTTCGTTGGGGTAGTAGTGGAGCACTTGTGTCTGTCCGGGGAAATGGTTGTGAGGCACTGTTACCGCCGCTGGGCGTGCCAGAGGAACCGGCCAGTAATAGCCTCTTGAGGCAAGGTTGACACCAGTTCCGGCTGTTCCTCCTGCTTGAGCAGCGAGGGGGAAAGGCCTTGTGGGCACCGTGCGGCTAATGTAGTTTCCGTCTTCCGAAACTGTTACAACCACATATTCGTTATCAATCGTTCCCGTAGGGTCGCGGAAACTCGTACCTTCAGTTAACAGGTTTTCTGTAATGCGCACGCCATCCCTATAAATGTGGAAGTTTGTGCCTGCCATGCCTGTGCCTGCTGCATTAGGTCCGGTTGATTCGCTGGGGAAATAACGCCATGCGATGAATACACCGGCTGGCACTGCTGTACCGGTTGCGCCGGCAAATGTGCTACCGTCAGAAACTTGGGCAACAATCTTGCCTCTGTCCATGGTGTCTCCAAACACCCCGAACATTGCAACCGGCAGATCCATAATCTCTTCCGGCCACTCTACGGTAGAAATGCCAAAGGGCATTATGTTTCTGGTGGCTATCCCTACGATGTCTTCGGAATAGTCCTCCTCTGCTGGGAGATTCTCAAAATAGCTATCTTGCGCAAACACTAAAATGTTTGTGCTAAGAAGCATAATGAGCGCTAGGAGTAGGGTCAGGGTTCTTTTTGCGATTTTTTTTGCTTTCAAGTTAAAATCACGCTTCCTTTCTATCTGTTTCACAAAAAACATGTTTACCATGTTATTGTCAAGTTTACCTTGGACTTCTCAATATTTCCCGTTTTGTGTAAATACTTCTAAAATCCAATCCTGTATGCAATCCCGGCTGGTAGCCGGAACTGCATACAGGTTCTTGCGTTTGTTTATCGGTTATGCTATTTCAGTTGCGCTGGCTTGTGCTAAGCTAGGCCGGTTTATAACGCTTATCTCAGTTGCAGAAGCCTTACTAGCATCGCTGCCGCTTCGGCTCTGGTGGCTGTTTCCATCGGGTTGAATCTATTGCCCGGGCCGCCTGCTACTATGCCTGCTTCATACCCTCTGGATACTGCTTCCCTTGCATGGGCGGAAATTGTGCCGCTGTCGGCAAAGCCTGTGTAGCTGCTCACGCCTGGAAGGTCCATCTCGCCCATGTCCGCATAGCGGATTAGGATTGTTGTGAGGTCTTGGCGCCTGATGTTTTCACCAGGGGCGAACCTTCCTTCGCCGAAGCCCTGTACTATTCCGTTCTCGGCTCCCCAGATTATTGCATCCGTGTACCATCTGCCGGCTGCCACATCGTTAAACGGATTTGCAATCCCGCTTACACTCGGCGAGCCCTCTTGGCGGAAGAGCATTGTAACTATCATCGCGCGTGTCAGTGGCAGGTTCGGGCTAAACTGAGTATCTGTTATGCCTGTCATTATGTCATTTTCGAATAC
>WQRL01000321.1 GCA_009786775.1 Oscillospiraceae bacterium | reverse complement strand
CAGCGGATAGAGGCTACTCTCCACAACCTCGCCTATAAATGAAGTAAATTTCTGAGCAGACTCATCTGTCAAAGACCGCTCCATAGAGGCATCTGCATCAGGCACCGTTTCCCATATAACCCAATCAGTCCAAAGGTCACCCATTTTCATGAGCTGACGGCAGATAAAACCTTTGCACTTAGACAAATATTTCTCTTGGATCTCGTCTGACGCCGCCAAAAACTCCTCGTCCGAGATCCCATCTTTGAGCTTAAAAGTGATTATCATCCCTGTTTTCTTCCAGCATTTAAGCGTAGGAAAAAGCTCCATCATGGCCGCTTTAGCCGTCGCCTCATCGGGAAACACATCTGGAACAACATGGGGCAAGCAGCTCACGATAACATCTTCCATAGTTGCACTTGGATATAAAAACGCCCCATTTTCATAACAGTAGCAACAATAATCCGAGTTTCTGCTACCATCAGCATTAGTCCCAAAGTCCTCCGGCTTCTCCAAAGGCATCATCCCACATCTTTGACATTGTTTGTTTTCCACTATACAATTCCTCCTGCGATTTTATTTTGATTATGATTGTGACTCAATCTCCACCCAATTCTACCTTAGTTAAATTGACAACAGACTGTCATATTATAAATACTGCTCATAAATTTTTTTCGCCTTGTCCCCAATGATTTTGCGGATATGCTCAGGCTCCAGCACCTCTATAAACTCCCCAAAAGACAAAATCGTGCCATAAACCCAGTTATCCTCCGGCCAGCAGACCGTGACTATATAATTCCCATCCGAATCTTGCTCCTCCACCGCAGCGGCAAACTCATCGAGAACACGGTATGCCATCTCAGGCTTTATGCGCAGGCGCAGCATAACATCCGGCCTTTGGCTTGCAGACGGCGTGCTGCCAGTTTCATCTAAACGCAAATCGCGCTCTGCAAATACCTCATCCGTCACAACCATGTTCCGGACCCGGCTCAGCCGAAACAGCCTAACCCCCTGCCTCGTCAGATCATAGGCCTTAAGATACCAAGCCCTCGACTTAAACCAAAGCTGGATAGGCTCAGCACTGCGGCAAGTCTTCTCGCTGTACGAACTATAATAATCGAACTGGACAACCCTCTTTTGCAAAATGGCTGACTTGAAACCGCCCCAAATATCCTCCCTGCCGAAACTCCAATCGGAAAAATCCACTTCCAGCCACTTGGCGGCTGTTTTATTAAACACAGTTGACAGCTTTTTCAAAACATGATCCGCATCAACAGACCGAATTTGAGTAAGCCCCTGCAACGAAGCGAGAATCTCGCTCTGCTCCTGCTCGCTGAGAATGGATTTATTAAGCACAAAATCAGGCAGCAAGCTAATACCCCCGCCCTTCCCCTTCTCTGAATAGACAGGGATTCCCGCCAAACTAATCGTATCAATATCACGGTAAATAGTCCGGGCAGAAACCTCAAACCGCTCCGCCAGCTCCCCTGCCGTCACGCGGTCCTTGCTGAGCAGAACATAAATTATTTCAAACAGCCTATTTGTTTTCATGTTTATGACCATTCCCTTCGCTATCTTAGACACAAAAAGACCAGAAACGGTCATAAAGATGTGTGCACGAGCGATGGTTTCGCGCAAGCAGAAACCACCGCATACATTATAACACAAAAATATGACACAAGCTGTCATATTTTCAGAAGAAACTTTAATCAGAAATTTTTAGCCCCCTCGCCACTACAGAGCACCAGTCGGAAACGTGCGGGCGCTATGTGGGAAAGTTAAGCGGCCGCAGTCCTGGAACACAAGTTTTTGCAAGAATTCCAAGTCTCCGCCAAGATAGACGTGACTGACGCAGGCCGCTTCACTTTTTCACAGAGCACCCGCACGTTTCCGACGGATTGTTTCCACCAAAAAGCCGCAGATATATACCCTAAAAGTATATACCTGCGGCTTGCAAGCTAGTAAGTAGCTACCGCTAATTCGCAGGAGCGGCCGCCAAGTACTCGATGCTAAGATCCAGGTCGAACCAGAAATCGCGCCCTTGAGCATCAGCGTTACCTACCACTGCGGTAAGAACATTCACACCAGGATTCAGCGCAGCAATAAGATTGCTTCTGCTTGCCGCATCAATTGTAACCTGGTCGTATTCAACGTAAACTTCAACAGCGCTAGTTGTCACGCCACGGGAGTAACGCATTACTCTTGAGTCGGCGTCACTGTTGATTGTAAACGAACGGTTGCGCACACGGGTTTCGTGCCCATTGAAACCTGTCCAGTCAATCGGGCCGCCGATCCTTACTTCAGCTGCATTTGTGCTTGTGTTGTAACGGTAAATTTCAACACCGTTGATGAAGAGAACCAGGTTATCGTCAATTCTGTGGTTGCCGAAAACTTGACCAATTCTTGCCGGGTCGAAGTCAGCGGGAAGGGTAAACACTCTTGAGAAGTAATGGAATGTCGCATTTTCATCGACCTCACGCCCGGGAATTCTGTACTGCGGCTGGTTTGCTGTATGAGCAACCGGAGCGGTGTGCGAACCACGGTGTACAAGCGTCCAGCGAATTTCGTTGCCTACTCTGTATGGGACAGACGGCACAGGAGTGAGATGCGTAGGAACACCCATCACATTGCGGTGGAGTTCAGGGTTAGGATTATATCTAAAGTCGAAATAACCCAGAGGGCCCAGGTTGGGGAACCCAAACGCCACACCGCTGTTCACGAGGGGCCACGAAGTAAACGCGCTTATATTGAATGCATCCTCTACAAATGCCGTGCCGCCTGCTACCGGACGGTAATGAAACGACGTGGTTCCCATTTCTGAGAGTGTAAAGGTCTGTGCTGTATTCGCTGGGGCAACGACACCGACGTTTACAGC
>WQRL01000320.1 GCA_009786775.1 Oscillospiraceae bacterium | reverse complement strand
ACAGCGTTATTACCGGAAATGCTGAAGCAGTTTGGACTCAGATGCTTGATGATTTTCAAAATGCAAATCTTAAACAGCGGTACGATGGCGAGCGTGGCGGAATCCCGCCGATGCCCGACAGAAGCATCTACTCAGACAAAAAATATTTGCCGATTACCCTGATGGAAACAGGGCGCGGCTGTCCTCACACCTGCGAATTTTGTGCGATAACCTCCTACTACTGCGGAAAATACACTCCGCGCCCGGTTGAGGATATTGCCGAGGAAATAAAGACTTCCAAAAACAAGTTCGTGTTCTTTGTAGATGATAATATAACGGCGCAAAGAGGGCATCTGCTGGCGATATGTAAGGCAATCGCCCCTCTGAAAATTAAATGGACAAGCCAAGTATCCCTATCGGTTGCAAATGATGCTGAATTATTGGCGGCTATGAAGGACAGTGGCTGTCAAGTGGTGTTAATTGGCTTTGAGAGCCTCGATAAAGCAAACCTTGACCAAATGAACAAGAGCTGGAACTACAAACTCGGAGAGCGCGATGAAATGGTGCAAAGAGTGCATAAGGCGGGAATTGGGATTTACGCTACATTTGTATTTGGATTTGATTATGACGCGGTTGAAAGTTTTGATGATACAGTTGCCTTTGCAATGAAGCACAAATTTTTCTTTACGGCGTTTAACCACCTGCTCCCTTACCCCGATACGCCACTCTATAAGCGGCTGCAAGATGACGGTAGGCTGCTGTATGATAAATGGTGGCTAAAAGATGATTATAAATATGGGGATATTCCTTACAGCCCCAAAACTATACCTCCGGAGGAGCTAAAGGATTACTGTGCCGGTGCGAGGCGTAACTTTTTCAAAACGCCGAATATCATTAGGCGCGGAATTGCTTCAATATGCAGAAATCCAAGCCCGATGCTGACGGCTATCTTCTTTTCTCAGAACAGGGCGCTTGGAAAAGAAGTTGATAGGAAACTCAATCTTCCGGTTGGAGCAGGGCTTGATGAAGGGGGAGCAAAATAGTGGCATACCGCTATGAATATGCGAACGTACAAGATGGCGAGAAAATTGCCGAACTGCTTGAAAATGTTGATTTCAAGGGTGAGGTATCCCTCGCATATTGCCGCAGGCCCAATGCCGTGCTCTCTCTTGAACAGGATGGCGACAAATCTGCGTTCGTAATTGCAAGGGACAAAGATGGGGAAATCGTGGGCTGCGGAGCTTGCGTTATAAATGGAAATACCGCATATCTAACAGGGATGAGGGCAAACAAATGGGCGAACATCCCCAAAAGCTATGAACTCTTGCGGGAGTTTTGCAAAAAAAATGGGGTAACTCTTACCTACACAACTATACTGCAAGACAACATAAGCGTTCAAAAGATGCTTGAAAAGCAGCGGCCCTCTATGCCTAATTATCTCCGCTACGGTGAATGCGTCATCAACATTATAAGAAAAAAGCTGAAAGTTAAGGATAAAAATATCCTCACACAAGACGGCTGGTTTTATGTTCTGAAATCTCAAAGCGGCGAGGAACTTGCCAGAGGCAGGGCTGTTGAACAATGGGACTATAAGCAATACGTAGTTAAGCACTATGGCTGGAAAATGAGGTTAGCTAAACGTTTTTTTAAGTGGATACCCAATGAGAACGAGGTCTTAAAATTCTTTTCGCTATGCAATGTTAAGGCCAACGATAATGGCGCTCTTGATAGTTTCCTAAGGCATATTTCGCACCTCCCGCTGCAAGGCGCCTTCTTTCTCTACGGCGGTGAGTGTTGCCCTGTGAAATCCATAAAATACAAAAGCATCATCTACATTGTGGACTGGGATAAAACAATGAGCGATACTTCAGGTATTGAGCTTGATTTTGAAATTGATAAATTATGACAGCCGTGAAACTGCCGGTGAGCCTTAACTCACCGGCAAGTTTATCAGCTCGGCACAAAGAACCCCCCGAACTCACTGTGGCAGTAAGCTCAGGGGAACTGTCAGTTTGGAGGCGACACCCGGATTTGAACCGGGGAATGATGGTTTTGCAAACCACTGCCTTACCACTTGGCTATGTCGCCTTGTCGGAGAAAACCACTAAAGTGGGTTTACGTGGCAAGTACATGGAGCGGGCGAAGGGGCTCGAACCCTCTACCTCCACCTTGGCAAGGTGGCGCTCTACCAGATGAGCTACGCCCGCGAATGGTGCCTCCGGTCGGAATCGAACCAACGACACGTGGATTTTCAGTCCACTGCTCTACCGACTGAGCTACAGAGGCATATGTTCGGGCACCTTTCGGTGCCCTTGTGTGGCGACCCAGAACGGACTCGAACCGTCGGCCTCCAGCGTGACAGGCTGGCGTTCTAACCAACTGAACTACTGGGCCATGTTGGAATAAACTGCGCTGCGCTACACTCCGTTGCTCCTCCTACCCGGTGCAAGTCCAATCGGACTGCACCGAGCCTGGATGGAGGTGCGAGTTGGTGGGAACAACTGGGATCGAACCAGTGACCCCATGCTTGTAAGGCATGTGCTCTCCCAGCTGAGCTATGCTCCCTAACCGTTTGCGCTCAGTGAGTATACTAAATAATTACTCACTTGTCAATAAGAAAATTTTAAAAAAATCAAATTTCTAATTCATCTACTTGAAAAACATATTTTGCCTCACAGAATTGACAGCATACTTCAATAGGCTCTCCCTCATCCTTCATCTCTTGAATCTCACTATTTGCAAGGGATAAGACTGCATTTAAAAATCTTTCGCGACTGCATGTACACTTATATGCCACTTCAAATTGCTCAATAATTTTAGGAGAAAAACCTGCCATAATGCCGTCTAAAAGTGCAGTAGCACCACCGGATTCTAACATTTTTGTGACATATCCGGTACTTTTAACATT
>WQRL01000319.1 GCA_009786775.1 Oscillospiraceae bacterium | reverse complement strand
CACGCCCTCCGGAGCCTGCCACGGCTGCCATATAGGTGCCTGCCTCAATCTGGTCGGGGATTATTGAGTAAAACCCGCCTTTGAGCTCGTGTACGCCACGGATTTTGATTGTATTGGTACCCGCCCCGCGGACATCTGCGCCCATCGAGTTTAGGAAATTTGCAAGATCTACTATATGCGGTTCCTTTGCGGCATTTTCAATAAATGTAGTGCCTTCTGCCAGCGCAGCGCCGAGCATTATATTGATTGTCGCACCTACGGAAACTACATCGAAGTAAACAGTAGCCCCGCGCAGCCTGCCGTCTGTGACGGCCTGCACAACGCCATTTCTGACGCTAACATCGGCACCCAGCGCCGAAAAGCCCTTTACATGTTGGTCAATCGGCCTAACTCCGCCGAAATTACAGCCCCCAGGCATGGCTACGTCCGCACTTCCAAACCTGCCGAGGAGAGCCCCGATGAGGTAATAGGATGCGCGGATCCTCCGCATTTTGTCAAACGTCGCGCTGGTCGTCCGAATGCGGGAGCAGTCAATATCAATTGTTTTTTTATTTACAGCGCGCACTTCCGCGCCCATTTCTTTAAGGATGCTAAGTAATGTGGAAACATCGGATATATCCGGAAGGTTCTCTATCCTGCATGTGCCGTCAACCATGAGTGCCGCTGGGATGATTGCAACTGCTGCGTTCTTAGCTCCGCTGATCTCGACTTCGCCATGTAGTGGTTTGCCGCCGTTGATGACATACTTTGTCACAGGCTCACTCCTTAATCTTCAAAGACAAATCAGTCCGTTTTGGTAATTCTGAGTTATTTTACTACAAAATTGAATTTTTTGCAAGTTTTTTTAATCTATTGTTACACTTTTGTGACATTTATATGGTTACTAGTCACAGGGAAGTAGCCGGACAGGGGGTGTAGGCTTGGATTTCTGAGGGAATTCCGGCTACTGTCACTACTTTTTGCTCATCTGAGTCATAGTTGGCATGTCGCAGTTGTGGAGAACACCTTTAGAGGCTGCAAAACAGATTGAGCCGGCAATAAGTTCCCAAACCGCCAAAATCAGAAGGCCTATGACCAGGCCATTTACACTAAGGAGCGACCCCGCTATAATCGCCCCCGCAATCCCGGGGGCAAGCACTATTGCAATTGCAAGAAAATAAAGCATACTCAAAATCCCCACACTCATATGGGACTGAGTAAAGCGCATGGATAGAAAACTCACGCCCAAAATCACGAAAGACAAAAGCGTACACGCGGCCACGCTCGCAGCAATAACATACACAGCCTCGCCCATAACCAAGCCTCCCGCGCCCAAAACAAGGATGTTTTGAACAGCTACCTTCAGAAGCACTTCCAGATTACTCCAGACCAGTTTCTTGAAGGAACTTTCGGGAATCATGTAAATATAGTGATTGTAGGTGTCCATCACCCCCCTGCCAGTGCCTGTCAGGAAGAGCTGGGCAAACATTAGCATTATCAGCAAGGTGAGAACCTCACCGCTGCCTGCTCCGCCAAGGTTGTCAATAAGCAACCCATAACCCACTGCCGCAGCTACGAGAACCACCGTAGAAATCCCCCAAAGGCCGAAGCGGTTTGCACGAAATGACTCACGGACATGTTTGTAAAAAAGTGCCGAGGCACCATAGCCTCCCACGCCCGTGCCCTTGACCTTAACTTCCTTGTCTGAAACTGAAACCGCGCTTATATTTCCGTCAGCCGCATCCCGCATTTTTTCAAAGGCTGTTTCAGTCGCCACAAGAACATCTTCATAATAGTCAGGCTTGCCTATATAAATTACTGCTACCAATATCGCCCCGGCTGCTACGAGCATACCGAAAAACAGCATTCCTGCCCCGATATTTCCTGATATGAAGCCCAGTGCTCCTGCGGCTGCCCAGCCGACTACCGGGGTAAATGAGGAAACCGGCGAGTTCATAAGCTCCAGCAGCCCCGCTGATAAATTCATATCTACCGCAATTACATTCCACACGCCCGTTATAACTAAGGGTGCAAGAGCGAGTGCAGTTATTACCCTCACAGCCAGTTGCCTGCGGGGCTTGCTGTTTGTCAGAGAGTAAATAACTAACGTGAGCAGTTGCGACACAGCACTGACAAGGACAAATGCCGCAAATACAATCAGAACCCCGCCGAAATTAATGTTAAAAAAGTTCTGCAATGTATTGGTGTTAAATAAAATAAAAATCGTTGAAAGGAGGGTTGTCTTCATCATCCGCACAAGGCCGTAAATAAGTATCGACTGTGGCCTCACAGGAGAAACAAACAGGTTGTTCACATCCTCCATGCTAAACATTGTGGTGCCTTTTGAAAGCCCTTGCTTAATTGATATAATTAGCGTAAACAGAAAAAATGCCATAGCAATGGCCTTAAACCACATAATGTCCGAAAAAGTCTGCGCCTCATGATTTTGAAAAACCGTCATGAGCACAACCCCAACCAGTGCGCCGATTACAATCAGGTACATAACCAGTTTCGCAGGCCTGCGGCGCAGGTCAAGCAGCTTGTTTTTGGCATCCCGGAGAAGCACATACGATAGAGCATTCATTACTCCGCATCTCCTTCCGGTTTAACTTGAGGCTGCCCTTGCCCTTCTGCCTTCCCGTCACCAAGGTCCTTGCTCTCATCAATAATCGAGAAGTAAATTTGCTCAAGGTCTTCGCCGAAATATTCGCTGCGCCTGATTTCCCGCGCAAAGCGCCCCTTGTTCATTATAAGCGTCATATCCCAGCTCTCTTCCACGCTGTCGATTATATGTGTACTCACAATGACAGCCTTGCCTTGTTCCTTCAGTTCTGTTATGACAGATTTGAGCTCACGAATTCCGTGGGGGTCAAGGCCAACCAGAGGCTCGTCGAATATAACCACTTTGGGG
>WQRL01000318.1 GCA_009786775.1 Oscillospiraceae bacterium | reverse complement strand
TCATCACTGAGAGGTTCGGCCTTACAGATATGGCAGAGAGCATCGGCTCCGCAGGTGGGCGGCTTAAATCAATTCTGGGGTGGTGAGCAAGATGAAAAAGATATTTAGGGACACAAGGGGAGCGGTTACAGTCTTTATAACATTACTTCTCATCCCGGCGATGCTGGTTAGCGGCACTGCGGTAGACCTTGCTAGGATTCACACGGCGCAGGGGACTTTGCAAAATGCAAACCAGCTTGCAGCAAATACATTGCTCACCCAGTACAAAGCTCTGCTTTATGACATATACGGCCTTATGGGTATTGCGGTGGAAGACCCTATTTTGTGGAAATTATTGGAGGAGTATATAGAGGTCACTGTATTTGGGGAAGCATCGCAAGATAGGGGCATTGGGACGCTACAGGTGTTTTATGGCTCAAATGTTTCGATGGAGGATGTTTATTTTCCCGATGGCAAGCATTTGCGCAATGAGGATGTGCTCCGCAGGCAAATTGAGGAGTATATGAAATACCGCGGCCCTGTGCTTCTTGTGCAGGAGTTTATTGAGAAGCTCAGCACCAACAGTATTAAAGCCGATGCGGAACTTATCGGGGCTAAGATGGAGATTGATTCGGCTCTCGCCGACATGTTTGAAAAATACAGGCAGCTCTACGATGCGATTGTTGCCGCAGACAAGTGTACACAGGCTGTTGGAGGCATTGCAGGGGGCCATTTCGGCAACATGTCGAGCATTCTAAACCAGATGTTTGAAGAGTTTCGCAATATGGCGAGGTTAGCTGAGCAGTACAGTTATGCTGAGGACTGGGAGAGGGCTGAGCTTCTAAGGGTTTTTCAGGGGCGGAAAAGAAATATTAGTTCACTTGCAGTGGGCGGCCCCATGATGGGATATACAGGCGGTGTCTGGGGTACGGCAGGGAATATTAATGTAGGGCTGGACAAGGCCATAATGAACTCCAAACAGCAGGCGGATGACTTTAAGCCGAAGTTTGATCTGGTGGTGAAACTTGCCGCAGAGGCTGACAAGATGACAGTTTCCCTAAAACAAAAGCTAGATGAGTTTGAAAAGAAATTAGCTGCAGGCGAGATTAGCGATGAAATGAGGGAGGTGTTCACAAAGCCCCAAGGTACTCCGCCAAAGTCAATAATCCAGCGTTACCGTGACATAATCAAGTGGAATATAGAACCTATGGCTGTGGCGTTTAGGGATGGGGGATATGATTATATAGACCAAATACATAAGCCGATGCTGGACACTGTGAAATACCGGAATGAGTTTAACGAAGGTACGACGGCCATATTGTTAAGCGGGCTTGCAGGCCTGCCTCAAAATGAGTCGTTTTCAATAGGGAATGCGAGCTTCATAGGTAGGTTTTCAAGTTTTCCGCAAGGCAATGTAACATACAAAATGGCTCCGGGATTTAGGAAGTTTGCAGAATTCCCAGGCGGCAATGCTGAGTTTTTTGCAGAGCTTGAGGCCATGATGAAACAACCTAAAATCCCTCCTGTAAAGCTATTTGAAGGGCAGGAGGATGCAGAGGGCAAAAGTCCGGAGGAGCAGCAGCGAAACCTAATAAACGAACTTCTAAAGCTAGTAGACTCTGCATATAGGGGGCTGAAGAATGAACCTCTGGGTGCGATGTATATAAACAATCAAACCGGAGTGGCGGCCTCAGACACAGATATAATGAACGTCGGCCGCCTCATTCCTGAAGCAACCAAAGTGCCTGCACTGAGTATAATAAACAATCCGCTAAGCGCCTTGGGACAAATGGGGGATTATATCCTTCTTCTAACCTATGGCTCCAATATGTTTTCAAACTATGCGAGCGGGAAACCGCGAAGCCTTGGAAAGTCAAAGGCGGAGCTGACCGCTGCGGATTTTGATAAGACTCTTAGCGGAGTGCCTATGAGTCCGGAGGTCAATTATTTCTATCAGTCGGAGCTTGAATACCTCTTCAACGGCAGTGAAAATGCTTCGGAAAACTTAAACTCGGTGACAAGGCTGCTGCTTCTTGTAAGGCTTGTGTGCAATTACATCAGGGTGTTTAGTGTCCCTGAGGTAAATGCAGTAGTGGAGGGCATCAGGGCAGCCTTCGCTTGGGCACCGCCTCTGGCGATTGTACTCAGCGAACTTGCTAGGGCAGCTTTTGTGGCAGCCGAGTCTGTGGTGGATGTGGCGGCACTGCGGTCAGGGCACAAGGTTCCACTACTGAAAAACCCCGCTGCGGGGCAGTGGGTGTGTACGCCCAGCGGAGTGTTGATGGCCGCAGGGAATGTGGCTCGGAAGCAGACAGTAGACGCAAACCGTTTCAATGCTGAAAAAGGCTTGAGTTATGTGAACTACATGATGTTTTTCTTCCTTGCAAATGCGGTGTTTCACAGCGGGAAGGGCGGCGGCCCCTCAAATGAATTAGCCACACGCATCGGAAATCTCATAGAGTGGAACCTCGTAAATTACGAAAGCAGGAGCAATGCGGACGAAGCGGCTATGGCACAGGCTTTTGCAAGGGTAGATAGATTTAGGCTAAAAGACATGAAAACTGACTTTAGCATAACCACAACGGCTGATCTTAGAATGCTGTTTCTCTCGATGGCTTTTGCGCGTGATTTTTCAAACTCAAGAGGAATCGGTGTGCCGCCGTCAATGCCTATAAGAGCGACGGATTATAGAGGATATTAAATTTGTTTGAGTGGAGGAGTTTTGGAAATGAAGAAAGATGACAGAGGGCACATAGCGGTTGAAACAGTCTGTGCATTTATTCCTTTTGTGCTGCTGGTTGTGTCAATTTTAAGCCTTGTAAACATTGTGGTATTGCAGGCGCGGGTGCATTATGCGCTTACCCAAACGGCCAAAACGCTGTCTGTTTACTGTTACACCTTAGAAGCTGCC
>WQRL01000317.1 GCA_009786775.1 Oscillospiraceae bacterium | reverse complement strand
GCCAATCCCTATTTGAAGGCTTTCCCGCCTGGAGAACTTACATATCCGCGCCCCAATCCCGCAGCCCACGACTTTGGAAATAATGGCCACGCCGACCAAAACTGCAGTAAACACCACCAAGCTCGCCGTCATCCCGTCAAAGGATGTGTGTATTCCGATGTTTGCCAGAAATATAGGCGTGAAAAACAGGTACGATAGCTCATGCGTCTTTTCCTCAAGCATATCAACACAGCGCGTGCTGCAAAATGCTATTCCAGCAAGATAGGCCCCTGTTATGTCCGCAAGGCCTAAAATCTCCGCAAGGTATGCCATAAGAAAACAGTAAGCGATGGCGAATATCGCCAGCTTGCTCCTACTGCCCCACTTATGGGTAAACCAGTTAAAGAACTTGTTCGCCAAATACCCCGCAACAAATGCAATGGCGAAAAAGGCCACTATCCGCACTAAGGTCAGCCCCATGAGGCCAATTGAGAAATCTCCGCCCCCCATGCCCATCGCCACGGCCAAAATCACTATTACAAGCACATCGTCAAAGAGTGAGGCACCCATTAGGGCCGTGCCTACCTTCGTCTTTAGCTTGCCCATCTCATTTAGAGTCTCAACAGTTATGCTAGTGGACATGGAGGCGATTATTACACCTATGAAGAAGTTCTCAAAAGATGGTGTGCCGAACAGAAATGCCGCCGCAAAACCGCCGCCTAGTGCGGCTGCCACACCCAGAACTGAGATAAGCAGCGAGGACTTCGCCGTTTTGCGCAGCTCCCTAAAATCAGTTTCCATGCCGGCTGCAAACAGCAGAAGAATTACGCCGAACCCAGCCACGGCTGTTATTGTTTCATTTGGCTCAACGAGGTTGAACACCGCCGGGCCGAGCAGAACCCCTGCGACCAAGGCCCCAACAACCTGCGGCAAGTGGATGCGCTTCATGCCTATTGAAAGAACCTTCGTGGACAGAAGAATAAGTGCGATAAAAAGCAACAGTTGAATGTCAATCACTTGCATTCACCCCCTCGGATATCCCCTACTCCCGATTGTCGTTAGGTGCTGCACGGCTTTACCGTGCGCAGCTCATCTGCCTCAATACTCTTAAACTTCTACTATTGCATCTATCTCCACCGCTGCATCAAGAGGCAACTGATTTGTGCCGATTGCCGTTCTCGCATGCCACCCGCTCTCGCCAAAGGCTTCAATAAGAAGCTCCGAGGCTGCATTTGTAACAATATGCGGCTCAGTAAACCCTGCTTCACAACTTACAAAAGATTGCAGTTTTACAATACTTTTCACCAAGTCCAAATCTCCCAGCTCTGCCTTTAGCGTGGCTAGCAGATTAATTGCGCAGCGGCGGGCTGCGTCCTGGCCGGACTGCACATCATGTTCTCTACCTAACTTCCCGGTGTAAAGACTGCCATCTTCTTTTACAGGAAGCTGCCCGGATACAAACAGTAAATTACCCACTTTCCTCACCGGCACATACTTTGCCTTCGGCGCAGAAACCTCCGGAAGGTTAATGCCCAGCTCCTCTAATCTCTTTTCAACTTTCACGATTTTACCTCCGAAAATAATTATGTCAATGTCCCTCTTGGCTTTTTTGCAAATAGGAACACTGCTGCCAATGCGCACAGGGGGATAACTATAATAGCCACAGTGTAGGCCCCGTTTACCCCGCCTCCGAAAACTCCGCCTGCGACTCTAAGAAAATGCGGAGCCAAGAACATCCCCAAGTTCTGGATTCCCAGATGTATTGAAATTGAAATGGGAATCATTTTCTGCGGCGATAGCGACATCACCTGGCTCGACACATATGGGTTTGTCAAGTTCCACCCGATGCCAATTATCATCGCCGCTATAAAAGCCCCGGCGATGTGGGATGTCACGGCCATTTTGACTATGAACCCAAAAATTGAGAGCACATATCCCACAGGCACAATCCACCTGCCCAGAAGTTTGCCCCAGACAAAATACGTCATGCCTACCGCAACGGAGATAAAGGTCATTGTCGATATTACAAGCCCCGCCTCCACAGAGGTGCCCAGTTCATGGACTGTTATTACATAAAGTGAAGTGTACAGGCTAATAGCAATCATGCAAACTGCGTAGATGCAGTGAACCGTCATAATCAGGTACACCCTGCGGGGGATGCGTCGAAAACCTTGCTTTATGGTCTCAAACACAGGCTCTGGTTTCTCCCCAGCCTGCTCTATCCCTTCAGGGCTGTCAGGCAGCACCGGTGCCGCAGGTCTTTTCGGCATCAAAAATGCAAAGACCGCAAGGGTTATGATGCTCAAAAAACCCAGATAATGAGCCTGGGGCCAGTCCGCCCCGTCATTGCCTGCTGCAATCCAGCCTGCGATTATAGCGATCAGGCCAGAACCAGCTTGCATCACGGACCCTGTGAGAGCTATGGTCTGCGCCCTTTTTTCCGGCGGCACAAACTCCCCGATTATGGAGTTTACGAGCGCAGAGCCCGCACCTCTATGAATCCCAAGAAAGCCCGCTGCTACCATAAGTAACGACAGCGGCCCCCTGCCTCCGGCAAAAGAGAAAACGCTAAAGTATATTAACGTCATGGAAACAGAGAACATCAGCAGGTATTTTTTATTAAACTTTAGCACCAGCGGCCCAACAAAAAAGGATACAATGAGAGCAATGATGCCCGGCATCGTTATTAGTGTTGAAACTGTATACTCTGAAAACTCGGGGTATGAATGCGCAATATACGCAATTGATGGGGTTGTGATGCCACCCGCCAAGTACATTGTAAAGCCCAATATGCAAAGCGCCAAAACGGCTCTTTTTGACGTGGTCATACAGCTACCTTCCCCTTCGCATGCTTTCGGGGACTCCGGCAGCCGGTTTCGGGCTTTTAGCCCCCGCAGCGTCCCTATTCCCTCTTAACTAAACATACCACAGCGCCGCTGCTTTATCAAGTGTTGTGGTGCTTTTTCCGCCTCTC
>WQRL01000316.1 GCA_009786775.1 Oscillospiraceae bacterium | reverse complement strand
GTATGACGAAGTTCGCAGCCCCTGCGAAAGCGCCGGCGTTACGCACTCCAAAATACAGGTCGCCCACGTCCACTACATCGCCGAACATGGCGTGGGGCACAAGCCCCGGGCCGCTTATGCCGAAGCCGATGAAGGCAGCGAGGGCGTAGAGCGCAATGTGGCTTGACCCGGCAGGCAGGACAAATAGCAGCAGCCCGCCTACAATCCAAATCGCAGAGCCTACGATATAGGCCACAGACTTGCTTGTTTTCTTTATTAGCCACAGGTAAAAGGGGAGTGCGACAATCTGAATGCCGAACATAATCGCAGCCCCGATGAAGCCCACCATGTGACTCTCTCCTTGAGCTGTAAGGTCGCGGACAAAGTAAAAATCAATGTAGAAGAAAAACAGGGCACTCATTACCGCCATTGTAACCTGGCAGGCGAGAAACATCCAGAGGTACTGGCGGAATGTCTTGATTTTGAAAGTTGTGAAGAAATCTTTGATTTTGGCGGCATCAACCTTCTTCGGGGCCGGGATGCCCTCCTTGGCAAAAAGTCCTGTAACGCCAATGCAAATCATGAATGCAAGGCCGAAGATGAGGCTCATTGCTATAAAGCCGGAGTTACCTTCAAAAGCATCGACAATCATTCCCGGCAAAACAACGCAGACAATTGAGGCAAAAATAGAAAATCCAAGCCTTAGTGAAGTGAGCCTTGCACGCTCCGTATAATCCTCAGTCATCTCGCTGGCAAGGGAGTTATAGGGGATCATTGTGGCGCTGTGGATAAGGCAGAAGAAGATATAGGTCAGCAGAACTGCCCAGAATCGAAGGGCTAAGCTGGGGTTGCTGTAGGGGAAAAACATCAGAAAGAGCGATAGGGTTATAAGGGGTGCAGTGACCAAAAAAGACCCTCTGCGGGTGCCGTAGCGCACTCTGAGCTTGTCGGAGAAATAGCCGATGGCAGGGTCTATAACCGCATCAAAAATCCGGGCTACTGTTATGACAAGTCCGGCCAGATGGGCAGGAAGCCCAACAGCCAGAGCCAAAAAGCCCGGATATAGGAAGTTTATAATATTAAAAGCTCCGCCACCAAAAAAGTCACCAAGGCTAAATGCCAGCATTCTGCGCAATGAAAGAGTATTATTCAAGTAGTGACCTCCTAGATAATGTGGACATGAGTCCAAAACGCCCGTCTTTTGGCGGATTTTCAGCCAACTAACTCAGAAATCCGACAAACACTAAGAGAGCCGAGAAGAAAAGCCCGATGGATAGGCAAATGCCTCTGAAGTTTAGATCAATTGTGCGGATTCTTTTGAAAACAGCCTTTGCGTTTTCGCTGTGGAAAACAAATTTATAAAGGAGCAAGCCCACAATCCAACTGGCGGCCAAAATCAAGATTTTTTCAATAAACCCTGACAATGTCATCTGGAACTGCACATTGAACAAGAAGTCCATGAGCTGCTCGCCGAAAATTCCGCCGATGAAGCACATTATTACCAAAACGTAAATCGCCACATCGCTGGACTTGTCCGTCTTTTTGCCCACATAGCCGGGGTTGGGGGTGCCGAAGAGCATAGCGGCAAAGCGGATGGCCACCAAGATTGTGCCTAAATTTATTAAAATCATAACGGAGTTTACAACCCAGTCTGCGCCGCTCATCATAAAATACTTGGAAACATTGCTGTTAAACAGCGGAGCCCCCGTTATTCCCAAAATCGCAAGGACAGTCGCAGCCCCTATAAACTTATCCTTTTTGAAAACCCCGTTTATTTGACGCATGTCCCGCGTGCCGTACATAGCTTCAAATACGCCTGCAATCATGAACAGGGAAACTTTGTAAAGAGCGTGGTTGATCATGTGGTAGAGGCTTCCTGCGTGGGAGTAAGCATCGCCTATTGAAAGGCCTGCGATTATAAAGCCCACTTGAGCTGTTGAGCTATAGGCGAGCATCAGCTTGATGTCCGTCTGGGAAATTGCCATAACCAGGCCGACAACGGCGGTTATAAGCCCGATAACCAAGAAAAATTCAGTGGTGGCAATCGGTGCAAAAACATCTTGGAAGCGTATGAACAGGTAAATGGCGCTCTTTACATGAAGCCCTGAGAGCAGCGCCGCCACAGCCGAAGGGGCACGGGGCATGCCCTGAACCTTTGGAAGCCAGCTATAGAGCGGGATTACCGCAGCCTTAAACGAGATGGCGGTCATCATTAGGACATAGGGCAGAATCAGTGCGCTTCTATCGTGAAGTGCCAGCAGCCCGGCGGCTGCATCCATATCCAGTACGCCTGTGAGCATGTACACATAGCCTATGCCGAAAAGGTAGAACTGTATGCCTACGGTGTTTGCCATGAGAAACACGAGGCCGTCAAACATGCTGCGCTTGCCTCTATCATACATTATTAGGATGGCTACGACAACTGTAGCGACTTCTGCGAGGACAAATACATTAAAGAAGTCGCGGCTGAGAAATATGCCGATGAGCAGGCCTTCCCATATGAACATGAGCAGCCAGAAGAGCTTGCTGTTTTCTTCATGCAGGCTGTAAATAGCCACGACAAGAAACAGCACGGCAGTGAGCAGCACAAAGGCAGCCGACATCTGGTCGGCGCGCAGCACGACACCTAAAAGCCCTTCAAAGTTGCCCACATAGGTTATGATGTCACCCTGCCGGGCTTGAAGTAGCAAATAAATTGCAAAGCCTGTGAAAATGGCCTGCAAAACAATTGCAATAATCCTGCTTGTTTTGTTTGATGAAAACAGGTACAGGAATACCGCTATAACTATTGGGGCTAAGACAAAATAGGTTAACATTCGTCAAACTTCTCCGTACTTAATGCTTTTACTTCATTCCAGTCCGTCGTCTTGTGCTTGCGGACCAGGTGAATAATCATGGTAAAGTCGATGGCCGTGACTGCGAGGCCGATTATAATAGCCGTGATCATGAGGGCTTGGGGCAGGGGGTCTGCTACGGCTGCTAGGTCGCCATGAATGGCCTGGCCTATCGGCGGGAGTATTCCGGCTCTAAAGCTCAGCCCCAGGATAAACACAATTACCGCCATTTCCA
>WQRL01000315.1 GCA_009786775.1 Oscillospiraceae bacterium | reverse complement strand
ATATGGCACATCGAAAATCAGAAGCATCGTCGTAACTACGACAAAGTTTATTATACTGTCAAGGCCCTTGCTGGCGATAAAGGTGAACAGAACTTTGTGGATTTGATCCATGTACCTGTTGACTCTGTTGCGCCTGACAGTATTATTTCTAAACAGAGCCTTGCTCATCGCTTTGAGAAACTTTCCGATTCTTTCGCGTTCAAGCAAAACATAAAGCGAAATTATAAGGCCCAGCACGATGTTTAGAAGCTGGCTTGCAAAGCTAATTATGCCCATCGCAAATGACTCAATTGTCGCAGCATTAAACACTTGGGCGAGCATAGCCCCCGCATTGTCCGTAACCACTTCCAAAACATCAAAATAAGCCCAAAACCCTTCCTCAGGAAGATTGTTTAGGAAGGACGTGACAAACGCCACATAGCCGGGTATGCTGGTGGCCAGGTCAAAGACGCTTGTAATGAGCACCGGCAATAAGAAACTGATTACCAGCACCAGTACGCCAAGCATGAAAACAAGGGTTAGCAAGGTAGCGAAAATCCTCGCCCGCTTCACTATAAACCCAACTTTGGTTTTGCGCATAAGGCGCTCAAAAAGCTGGTGGGGCATGTACAGGAAGTACGAAAATAAAATGCCGTACAAAAGCGGCGAAATAATGCTCAAAAACCTCATAATTTCCGAGGTGACGCTCGTGAAGTTGCCCATGAGGTTGTATATGAATAAGAGTATTACCGCCATGATAAACAGCGGAAACCATTTTGACCGCTCAAGATTAGATTTCATCGGCACCTCATTTCAATTTCAAAACATCAGTTATTACATCTGCCAAGCTAGTCCATTATATACAGTTGTTGTGCCATGCGCAAGTTAGTGTGCAACTTTTAATGTTTTTTTAATTAACTATATACGGCAACTAAGCATATGCTGTGGTATGATAGCTGCGCAAACTCAATAAGCGGGAGTATATATTAATTTTCTGTGAGGTATTCATTATGCGAGGTATCAAAATTGTTTCCATTATATGCTGGGTTGTAATTGCTATAACCGTTTTGGGCATAGTGGGCTGGTTTGTAACAGGCACCGTGTTCGGCATCAGGCCTGCTTGGATTGACAGGAACATGCCGTTTAGAACAGGCTTCGGCGGCACTGAAATCCTGGCCGGGCCTTTTAACACCGTAGGCAATGAGAGTTTCAGCCCCAGCGGCATTGATTCTTTGCATATTGACTGGATATCGGGCGGCATCACCATAAATCCCCATGGCGGCAATAATATTGAGGTGAGGGAGCTGGCTCAACGTGCTTTGCATGATGACGAGAGGTTTTTCACCCGCATTTCCGGCACAGCGCTCGAAATCAGCTTCTTAGACCCCGCCATAAGGGCACGGATCGGGCGCATGCCTCCCAAGAGGCTTGAGGTCATGGTCCCCTACGAGCTGGCTGCCAGTTTAAGCAGTTTGACAGTGGACTCCACCTCGGCTTCCGTGGATATCGACGGCCTGGTGGCCGATGGGTTTAACATAACTACTGTGGATGTCGGTTCAACCTCGGGCAGCGTTTCCCTGTCAAATATAAGCGCATACGAAATTGATGCCGGCTCAACCTCGGGGAGCATCCGCATCACCTCTGTAGCTGCCGGTGAGCTTTCAACGGACAGCACATCTGGTTCTGTAACTGTGCGTGAAACCCGCCTCACAGAACTGGATATCGACTCGACTTCAGGGGCTGTCAATGTCATAGATACTTCTGCGGCTACAATAGATATAAATTCCTCATCGGGTGCCGTAAGTGCAGCGGGCGCATTTGATTCCGCCTCAGTACGCACAACATCGGGAGCCATAAATATTGACAACAGTGCTGTGCTCTCATTTCTAAGCACACGCTCTTCCTCTGGAGCAATGAACCTCTCAGGAACATTTTACAACATAAGCGCCGACTCCACCTCCGGGGCAGTTAATATAAGAAGTATAATCGTACCGGCCTCAGTTAGGGTTCAAACCTCCTCCGGGAACGTCAACCTTTCCATTCCCAACGAAGGTGCTGTGACAGTGAGCCACACCTCCTCATCAGGCAGGTTTAACAACCAAATACCAGTAATTTCAGAGACCCACGGCGCCCAGTTCACTTTTACAACCACCAGCGGGAATGTGAACATACGTGAACTCGGATTTCCGCGCCAGCCCGAGTGGACTGCACCTACGACCAGCAGCGGGAATGCATACGGGAACTCGGATAGCGCAGACAGCGCAGGTAGCAGCTAACTCAACAGACAGCTCAGATAGCACAATATAGCAGCAGCGCAAACGGACAGGCCCCCCGAGCACTAGGGCCTGTCCGTTGTTTGTCCATTTCGTTTTTGCTCCGCTTTTGCTGCCAATTTACGCAGCCGAAAGAGGCCTGATGCCCTGCTTGGATCTGTGCGCTGTTTAGCCCCGGTTAATCTTATAGGCTATCTCCAAAATCTTCCCTGAACTTTGCCGCAAGTTTTTGTGGCCAGTCGCCTATTGGCGCAAGCCTGCCGAAGAAGAAGCGCAGCATCTTGGGTTCCTCTACGAATTTCAGGCCGCCAATCATGTCCCTGTTTTTGTGCAGCCAGCTTATGCGGTCTGCGGTGTACTTAACCTGTGAGAGGGTAAACACGCGCCTCGGCACAGCAATTCTCGCCAGTTCCATCTCTGCAAAAGGTTCCGTGCCATCAGGGTTGCGCTGCTCACTCATAGTGCCGCGCTCCATGCAGCGCACGCCGCTGGCTATATAAATTGATGTAGCCAGTGCCCCTGCGGGGTATTGTGCCTGCGGGATGTGTGAGCAGAACTCCATAGCATCTACGTGGCAGCCCAGCCCCCCGGGCGGGGTGACGACAGGCACGCCATTTTTTATTAGTTCATTACAGAGAGCCTCGACAATAATCGGGGTCTGGTTTATAACGTCAAAGTCCATCGTTTCTTGAAGCCCCACAGCCAGAGCCTCCATCTCCCTTACAGACATACCGCCGTAAGTCAAGAAGCCCTCGTAGAGAGGCACGAGTTCACGCATTTTAAGAAACAGTTCCTCATCGTGGCAGAGGAT
>WQRL01000314.1 GCA_009786775.1 Oscillospiraceae bacterium | reverse complement strand
AGTAGTTTTGATAATGGCTTTGTCAACCACGGTGTTCGCCTTTGCTTTTGGCGGGCTGGACTGGTTCATCGCAAGGTTTGCCCCCGCACACGGAGGCATAGTGCAGCAAGTCATGGCATACTCTGAAGACCAAGGCATCCGCATGACAGTTATAGGCGCGCAGAGGTTTGGAAACATGGCGGTTGTCTACTTCTCTGTGCAAGATGTGAGCGGGGAGAACCGTTTGAGGGAAAGCATGGATTTCCGTGATGGCTTTAGTGCCTTGTTAGGAGAACCCGATTCAGGGATTTCAGCCTTTACCAGAAGCGGCAGTATGCTTTACTTTGATGAAAGCACAAACTCTGCTTATTTTGAAGTTATAATCATAGCCGATGCCAACTCCCCGCTTTCTGACCCATTGACCATCGGAAGCACATTGCTCGCCTTCGAGTCAAGCCGCTTTGAACTTGAGCCAATAGCTATAACACTTTCTGACTTAGCGGAGGGAAAAACGATAGCCATTAAGCCGTATGACCATATTTTCAGCCAAAACATCACAGCAGGCTCGGACATATTTCCCGAACCTGAGCAAATTCTTTCACCGGGCAGATACATGCCCATGCCCAACGGCGAAACAGACCTATGGATTTCAAACGCAGGCATAGTGGATGGGCAGCTCCACGTCCAGGTAATACAGTATTTTGATATCGAGTTCGGCTCAAACAACCCTGCCTTTTCGCTCATAGCTCCCGATGGTCAGGTCACCGACTTTTCACACTCCGTCACCGTCCTTTTGGATGAAGGCTTGGGACTGTTTAATTTCAGGGAGTTTCTGCTAAGTCCCGGCCAAATTGCCTTACCGCCCTACAGGTTAACCGAGGTAGTGTTTGACGTGGATATATCTGACTTGCGAAATTACACACTTGCCTTTACAGGAACTGTGGCACACGGCATACAGGGGTATTGGATGGTTGAGGTTAACACATCTGACACAGCAAATCAGATGATAGCTTTGGCAAATATATATAATAGTAATTTGCTTTTTGAGTTTATCACCTTGAGCCCTCTGGGCCTGCAAATAACCGGGTACTCAACCGCAGAAGTAAACCAGGGCATGGAGGCCGTTATAGAAACTACTGACGGCACAATAAGTCTCGGCATAGGCGGCGGCAGTTTCGGCGCTGTAGTTGAACTAGGAGCGGACGGGCTTATTTCTGCCGAAAGAAACACTTTTAGGATTAACTGGGGCTCAGGTTCACCCTTGGACATTTCCTCAGTAACTGCAATTGTAATAGACGGTTTTCGCATACCAGTTGCCTGATTTTGTATCGCTTAAGCCTAATTCTGCATCGCTTAATTTGAAGCATAGCAGAAACTCCCGCTCCGCACTAGGTCTTCCACTTAGGGGCTGAGGCGTTACGGATACGGACGACCTAGCGCAGCGCATTAGTGATAGCAGGCGAAACTGTGGAAAAAGGCGAGCGGCTGTTTGAGCGACAGCGAGTTTAGCGAGCCTACAAAAAATAAGACAGGAAACCTTTTTCGTTCCTGTCTTATTTGATTTATTTTATATTTAGCTTATTGCGAAGATTATGCCCCGATGGCTTTCTTGGCTGTGCCGACTAGTTCTGAGAACGCATCAGGCTCATGGATTGCCATTTCTGATAGCATCTTGCGGTTGAGGTTGATGCCTGAGATCTTTAGGCCGTGCATAAAGCGGGAATAATTCATCCCATTTGCCTTGCATGCAGCACTAATTCTGGTAATCCACAGCTTACGGAAATCTCTCTTCTTCTGCTTACGTCCGATGTAGGCATATGTCAGAGATTTCATCACAGCCTGGTTAGCCATTTTGAAATGCTTCGACTTTGAACCCCAGTAACCTTTTGCTAATTTTAATATTCTTTTTCTTCTTGCGCGCGTAACCATTGCGCGTTTAACTCTGGCCATAACACTATCCTCCCTATTTGTACGGAATCAATTTCTTGATTGTCGCTTCGTTTGTGACATCGGCGTATCCGCCCTTACGCAGTCCTCTTTTACGCTTTGTCGACTTCTTGTTGAGGATGTGGTTCTTATACGCATGCGCACGCTTTACTTTGCCTGACTTAGTGAGGCGAAACCTTTTTTTCGCACCACTGTGCGACTTTAACTTTGGCATTTTTTCTTTCTCCCTGCTTAATCTAATCTTTGGTATTTCGAAAGTGCTTCAAAAATCCTAAAATTCTAATGTGATTGTTTGTTGGCTTTGGGCGTTAGAAACATGGACATGTGGCGGCCTTCCAGTTTTGGGTTTTTGTCAACTGTGCCGTACTCCTCACATTGCTCGGCAAAACTTTTAAGTAACTTCTCGCCGATATCTGTGTGAGCCATTTCCCTGCCGCGGAAGCGGACAGTTATCTTAAGCCTGTCGCCTTCTCTTAGGAACTTCTGCCCGTGATTCAGCTTAACATTGAAATCATTGAGTCCGATGCTTGGGGACATGCGTATTTCTTTGACCTCGACGATGTGCTGATGGCGGCGAGCTTCTTTTTCCCTTTTTGCCTGTTCAAACCGGTACTTTCCATAATCCATGATCTTGCACACTGGCGGGTTTGAAGTGGGAGCTATTTTCACCAAGTCAAGCTCCTTATCAATCGCAATCTGAAAAGCCTCAGCCGACGTCATGATACCTAGCTGTGTACCGTCCTCGTCTATCATTCGGACTTCTTTGTCGGTGATATCTTCATTAATCTGATAACTCACGCTGCTAATACTAAAACACCTCCATTTTGGTAAACTATTAGCCTAAGGCTCAGCGTCCAGTCCCTCGGCTGCTTTTTTACATAACAAAACGCGGACGCCTCTTGCATCCGCGACTAGATTACACCGCCGGTAAAACCGTGCGGGAAACTGTTCATTTACCACGGCTCGTGTGCGGCCGGGTGAGGACGGGGATGCCGTTCTGCTTATTACCGAGCAATTATAGCACTAGCAGACCATCCCTGTCAAGAAAAATTTAGAACAAAGGGGCTGTCGCAAAACGATTTAAAAAAATCGTGAGCTTCAGCCCCGAAAATATGACAAAATAACAATAAAGCTAAC
>WQRL01000313.1 GCA_009786775.1 Oscillospiraceae bacterium | reverse complement strand
ACCTGGTAATTGTGTGCCGCTGAGTGGGGTTAGGCCCTATAGGGTTAAACCCGCAGACGGTTAAGTTCCGATTTGCTGTCACAGCGCTGGCAGTTGTGGCAAGGTTAAACCCCAAATGGACTGTGTGAATGCTGTTGTGTGCAGCAGTTGAAACGAGGGTATTAAAGCCCGCTCTTGTAAGAGCAACTGCATGGCCAGGCATATTGGGCCTTCCGGCCTGCCCGTCCAGGTGAACCCAGTTAACTCCGTCAGCATAAGCAGTGCCGCCAAAGTCAAAGTGTACAAACAGTGATAGCACCATGAGTAATGACAAGCCTATCGCCAACACTCTTTTTCCAATACTTCTTAGTGATTTACTTCTCATACTTTTCTCCCTTACATCTACATCGGTGAGTATACTTTTTATTACAAATTGTGAGGTTGCGGCGCGGTGCTTATTTGCTACCCGCTGAGCTGTTCTGCTAACTTACTTATTGTTTATCTCCTAATTACGCACAAGCTTTCTCTGCCGCCACACGCTCTCTTTCCGATGCGAAAACTTACTGAAAAATGAGAACAAACGGGCGTATTCGGTCTTTTTTTGTCAAAGGAAGAGGGATTTTTGGGGACAGGACAACGAGCCCCTTAGAGCCTTCCTTCTAGGCTAGGGTACACTATTTGGAGCACTTTTGTCAACACGAACTTGCTTAATTCGGGCGTGATTTCGCTGCATTTATACTAAATTTATATGCACTTTACATTGCATAATTGAAATACATACTTTCCCAGCCCTTAGCAGCGCAAGGAATTCGCAAACAAAACTTCTGTATTTCAAACTGAATATTAGAAAATCATCGCTTTTATTTCAGTAATTGAAAACATTTTATGAACTTACTTTCCGAACATAGACATATATGAATTTTCATCTTTTTTTGATAGTAATGCTATTGCACATGAATCGGAGAGATTTGCCGCAAGCAAAAAAGCCCCCACATACTGGGAGCGCAGCGTTTGTACTGCTTCCGTATGCAGGGGTGGCGTATTTAATTTAATAGATTGTCACTGCGGTCAACGTCTCTCGGTTTATTAAGTTGCTAGTTGCTTTTTTGAGTAAAATAGCCTTTCTGGTGCTCCACGCCCAGAGAAGACTTTTACCAGCGCTATATTTTCAAAATTAAGTGCGTTTTCAAGGAATCATTCTTGCGCAGTCACATTTCGCGCATATTTTCTCAGCATTTTCTTTTATATAGATATTCTATAGTTTCGGTTCGGCTATTTTCTTTCATATATTTGCTCAGCTTTTTAGTTTTGACGGCTCTGGAGAGTTTTGGAGGCGCTCAAATGAGGTTTGTGTTTACACAAAAGGCGCGCTTCATATTTAAGATACTTCCTTATTTGTTTCTTTCCATGCAGATGCAGCAGCGAATAGTTCCTCCACCGTCATATCTTTGTATAAATCCCTTTGCCAGACAGTATAATCAAACGGCTCTTTTATCATTAATGAGATAAATCTTTCTGTTTGAACTACACCAAAATTCTCTATAAGACATTTTACCACATTCAATTTTAATACCGTATCGTTCATTCGTTACCACCTTCAATCATTAAAAATTCAACTGGATTGATTATTTGGATTCTATCATCTTTGTATTTCAGCAGTCTATCATCTGTGGTTAAGAAGTAATCACATTTTGCATATATTGCACAAGCCAAATGTGTTGCATCTTTTGTCTTAACACCATTTAGGCTGATTTCTTTGGCTATCCCAACTACATCATCAGACCATCCCACAGATATTACAGCGTGCATTAAAAAATTGTGAATAACATGCTTTCTCAATTCATATGGATTATCATTATTTTCGAATTCTAAGATTACTGACAACACTAATAAAATCTCTTTTTCGACAATTGAATCTTGAATGTGCAGCTTAGCTTTAGTTTCAAGCTCTATGCGAAGTTGTGTTTGATCATCATAGGGCCGATTAAAGCAACAGTTATCAAGATAAACTTTCTTTTTCTTCATAGATGAATCTCCTAACCAATATTATAATACCACAACCGCTTGATTTATTCCATGCTTTTCGGAACTTCGCCACGTAGCGTTTTATTGGGATTGCATCAAGACAGCCCTCAGAAAGTCCGGGGCGCAGCCCTGTGGCGCTGGGGGGATGCGGCATGGCCGTAGTCTGGAACACAGGATTTGATAAGGGTGCTAAACTTACACCAGAATAGACGTGACTGACGAAGGCCATGCCACATTCCCCCAGCGCCACAGGGCTGCGCCCCGGACTTTCTGAGGGAGGGAGCGGCGTGGCCGTAGTCTGGAACACAGGATTTGACAAGGGTGCTAACTTCCACCAAAATAGACGTGACTGACGAAGGCCATGCCACGTCCCTCCAGCGCCACAGGGCTGCGCCCCGATTTCTCGGAGGGCAGCGGGGCAGGGGAGGCGCGGTGCCGCCGCAACCTCCTCTTGGTGGCCATGAGCACAAAACCCTGACAGGGCTTTCGCCCGTGTCAGGGTTTGTTGTAGCTTTTCTTGGCCTACGCTGCCCGGCCTGTTCGGTGTCCTTGCTCTACGCTATCCGGCATCTTGCCTTTGCGCCTTGCGCTGAGCGGCTGCGTGACTCTTGTTTATGCCGGTCCGCGCTGGAGGGCACGGGCTGTTACGATGGCCGCAGGGAAAGCGTCGGGACGCTCTAGGACTGTCCAATCCAAGTGTGGAAGGATTTCTACCCAGCGGATGTTGCCGTTCGGGAGACGCTCGAAAGTCGTGGAATGAGTCGCCTCTTGCAAGTAGAGATAGTACCAAGCATTCATGTTGGTCTTGTCTGGCCATCTTGTGCGGCCTTCAAGCAAGTCGCTATTTGAGTTGATTACCCGGCCCAGCATTCTGTTGATTATCGCTGCGGCTTCGGCGCGGCTCATGTTTGCGTCGGGGTTAAACTGACCGTCGCCCACACCCTCTACCCAGCCGAACTGTGCTATAAGGTTGATGTAATCCTCAGCCCAGTTGCCTTCGATATCTTGGAAGTTACCTGGGTTTGCGTCAAACTCTGTGAAGAACCTTGCTATCATGGCTGCAAACTCTGC
>WQRL01000312.1 GCA_009786775.1 Oscillospiraceae bacterium | reverse complement strand
GCTACGTGTACTATCTGAACGTATGCAAGGAACACGGGATAAAGTCAGATGAATTTACATTTGCGGCGAACTAAAGGGGGATACCTGTGGAATATTGGATGTGGATGATGATAGTCGGACTTTGTTTGATTGCGATTTTATTTTTCAACCGGCACATAAAAGCCGCGTTTGGGATTATACGGAACGCCGCGTTTGGGATAGCCGGCATACTGGCTTGCAACGTGCTGCTTGCCCCCGCGGGCTTGTTTATAGGGGTCAATGTGCTGACGGTTTTTATCGTCGCGGTGCTTGGGATTCCCGGGTTCCTTTTGCTGTACTTAACCCAGTGGATGCTTGGCTGATTCGCAAAGCCCGGCAAGCGGGCACTTCCCGCACTGCGGGCTCCGCGCCGTGCAAACGCGCCGTCCATGCGTGATGATTTGCTGATTATACTGAATCCAGTGCGCCTCGGGCAGGGTTTTCATTAGCTCGAACTCGATTTTTTCCGGGTCGGTATGTTTTGTTAGGCCAAGCTTAAAAGACACACGCTTAACATGCGTGTCCACCGTTATGCTTGGAATGCCGAAAATGTGACCACGGACTACATTTGCGGTCTTTCTTCCGACGCCGGGTAAGGCAGTCAGGGAGTCGATGTCGGACGGCAGCTGCCCGTTGTGCAAGTGCAAAAGCTGCGCCGCGCTCTCTATGATGTGCTTGGCTTTTGTGTTGAAGAAGCCTGTGGAGCGGATGTCATTTGAAAGCACTGCGAAGTCTGCTTCGGCCAAGGCTTGTATAGTGGTGTATTTTTGGAATAGCACGGCAGTTACTTGGTTCACGCGCTCGTCGGTGCATTGTGCGCTCAGGATGGTTGCGATTAGCAGCTGCCACGGTTCGTTGTAGTGCAGGAAGCATATGCCGTCGTAGGGGTAGTGTGTGTCCAAGATTTTTAGGATTTTGGTGGTTTTATCAGCTGCCATGCCAAATGCCTCCTCAAAATGCAAACTCTAAACGTCATTATACAATGGGCTTGGAAGCTTCACAAGCGCTGATATTTTCCGGGCAAAAACCAAAGGGTAAGACCGAGCCCCCCGCTCGGCCTTACCCTCTTTATAATCCTTAGTCAAGCCCAACCCAAACAATAGGCCTGGCCCACAGCTCCGTATCATTGTAAGCATAACTGAAAGTTCCGTCATATCTCACTGTTTCCTGACAGGTATCACCGGCTACAGGTGTGTCGTCATACGGCATTGCAAGCCAGTAGGTTTTTTCGGCGGCGCGCCCTGTGGCGTCTAAGTTTTCCAAGTCTTGCTTTCTTGGGATGGCTGCATACAGCCCTGTGCCTGCCAGTGGCCATGTTCCGCTTGGTGAGGCGCCTGTTTCTAAAGTCACTGCTATCTTTTTCAGCCTAGGCGATTCGTAATATCTGTACCAATCGTTTACATGCTCTATTAGTGTTGACCCTTTGTACTCCAGATGGATTGCATGGGCTGAGCCGTATTTCCATGGGCCTATTACATCTTTCTTCATTATAAGTGCGTAGTGTTTTCCGGTGCTTTGGTCGAAGTAGGTTTTTAGCTTTATCCAAGCGCGGCCGTCTATCATTACTGTTTCGCCGTCGCCTGCTTTTTTTATGTCATCTTCCAGGCTGTCGCTTGTTACTGTTACTGTGGCTGTGGCTGTTTTGCTTTCGTCGTCTTTTGCTTTTACTGTTATGGTATAGGTGCCCGGCTCTGTTGCGCTGAACAACCCTTCGCTTGTGATTGTTGCGCCGCTTGTTGGGTTGATTGTCCAGTAAACCGCGGTGTTGCCTGTGCCGTTTTGCAGGTTGCTTCCGCTTACGCGTACGTTGAACTGGTAGTCGGGTTCGCCTACGGTGTAGTGGTAGGTGGATGGTGTCAGCGTTACGTGTACGTTGGCAGGGGTGCCGCCGCCGGTTCCTCCGCCTGTGCCTCCGCCTGTTCCGCCTCCGGTACCTCCGCCCGTTCCGCCTCCGTGGCTGCCGCCGCCATGCCCGCCGCCTTCGTGGAACTTATAAAATGCTTTCAGCGCGTCGGACATCTTCTGGCTCAAAAACATTTGACTAAATCCGATTTGCTGAAGCATTTCCCTAACACTTTCGTTCACCTCGAGAATCTGCTCAATAGTGGGCGGGTTGGCAGGTGCCGAGTCCCCCAAAGTGCCAAGAGTAAATTGCAGTTTTTCACCTTCTGCATTGATTATATGACTCAAGCCGATTTCTTCCATGGCAATCGACGTAAGGATTTGGCAAATCGAGTTCTCCAGCCCGTAATCATCCGGAACATCCGGAAATCTGGGTAAAGACATGTTTATTCCTCCTTAAAAAAGTTGTACTTGCTTAGTAGTAATATATGACCAGACAAGCAAGTTGTTACAACTTTTCCCCGGAAAGAAAAACGCCGCCTGCTGTAATCAGCAGGCGGCCCTTTTGGTTATTTTTCCATATTCAGCGCGTCCTTGAACTTAGCCCTTAGGAACATTTGACTGAACGTTACGGTTTCAATCAAGTCCTTAACGCTCTCGTTTACTCTAACGATGTCATCAATGGATGGGTTAAGACCGTCTGAGCCTGTAAGGGTACCGAGAACATATTGCAGTTTCTCGCCCTCGGCGTTAAGAATGTGGCTTAACGCAAGTTCTTCCATTGCGATAGACGAAATAATTTGATTAATTACCTCGTCGCGGTTCGGTGTGTTAGTGTTGTCCGGAAATGTTGGCAGGGACATGGTAAAGACCTCCTTGAATATTTGAGTTTTTAGTCCATGGTGATATTATATTGACAAACTCAAAAATGCGTTCCTAATTGTCCGTTATTTTTTTCACCGCGATTATTCCGCTTTCTATATCAAGCTTATTCAGCGTCAGCAGGCGCATGAGAAGTTTACAGGCTCCGTTTTGGCTTGCCAGTTCTATTTCGTCCCCTATATGTATGTTTTCTTCGTTTTCATAGGAATATCTCTTTTTCATGAGAACGTCTTCGTTTCGCATGATTCTTACTTCCACTAGTACCGGGCATGAGCTTCTGTTATGTAAGTTCAGGTTGATTTCTATTTTATATTTTGTGTTCCCGGGCAGCGATATGTAGGT
>WQRL01000311.1 GCA_009786775.1 Oscillospiraceae bacterium | reverse complement strand
TAGTAGAGCACATAAAAGAATGCGGTAGCCGCCACTATACATGAATATAATATCCGCCTGCTGCTCATATAGCCGGCCTATATGCGCGGAGCCGGGACGGATTGAAGGATTGCGTCCAGGATCTTAGTTGTGGTTATGTTTTCATTTTCAGCTCCCGGCCTTAGGATTAGCCTATGGGAGAGAGTGTCGGAAAGCAGCGGGGAGATATCCTTTGGCACTACATAATCCCTGCCCTGCAAATAAGCCAGGGCTTTGGAGATGCCGGTGAGTGCGATTGAAGCGCGGGGGCTTGCCCCTAGAAGTAAATCCTTATGTTCTCGTGTGGCACCTATTAGCTTGACTATATAATCGAAGAGTGCTTTGTCAACATGGACTTTGTCCACTTCGGAGCGCATCTGCTCAAGCTGTTCGCTTGTCAGCACAGGTTCAACCAAGTCGAGAAGGTTTTGCCCTTGCTTGCGCTGTAGCAGAGTTAGCTCATCTTCATGAGTGGGGTAGCCTAAGGACAGGCGCACCATAAATCTATCCATCTGTGAATCAGGAAGCAACTGGGTGCCTGCGGCACCTACCGGGTTCTGGGTAGCTATGACCATAAAGGGCTGGGGCACTAAATAGGATACGCCATCCACAGTTACCTGCCCCTCCTCCATTGCCTCTAGAAGTGCTGACTGCGTGCGGCTTGTGGCGCGGTTTAGCTCATCCGCTAAAAAGAGATTGCACAGTACGGCACCGGGGGTATATTCCATGCGTCCTGTGTCCTTATCTATGATTGAAAAGCCTGTAAGGTCGGATGGCAGTACGTCCGGGGTGAACTGGACGCGGTTGTAGTTAAGTGTCAGTGCTTTTGAAAAAGCGATAGCAAGAGTAGTCTTTCCGACTCCGGGAATGTCCTCGATGAGAATGTGCCCTCTTGCGAGTATTGCAAGGAAAACCCGCAAAATAATGGCATCCTTGCCAACAATGGCATTTGCCACACTGTGCAGAACTCTGCGCCCTGCCTGATTGTCCCTGTTAATAGATTCCATTTTTCACCGTCCTACAAGTTACTATGCACAAAAGAGCATACCCCATTTTATACAAAAATACAAGAGAGATGTGAACAAAGTGTATCAAATTCTAACTAAATCCTCAAACTTCGCCCTGCAGTCGTCAAGATTGGTAAATGTAATTGCGTGAATCCCTAGTTTTTTTGCGGCTTCGGTGTTCTCAGGCATGTCGTCTATAAAGAGGGTTTCCTCAGCTGCTAAGCCGTAGCGCCCCAGAATAAGTTTGTAAATTTCAGGTTCAGGTTTAACCAGCTTCTCATAGGCGGATACCACAATGCCGTCGGCATCGCCTAAAAAAGCATCCCGCCTGCGGCAGTGGGCAAAACCGTCGTCAAAGAAGTTGGTGAGTATGTAAACGCCGAACCCCCGGCGCTTTACTTCGTAAAAAAACTCAAGGTGGGAAGGGATTATGGAAATAACTTTTTCCGTAAAATCATCGCCTAACACCCTTCGGAAATCATCCGCCATGCCGGGGTGTGTGCTGCATAGCTCCTTAAGAAGGCTCTCGCGGCTATATGTGCCTCTGTCGTACTCGGCCCACAGGGGGCTTCCGAAGGTGCACATTGCAATTTTATCCGCCTGAGCATCACTATACCCAAGCTCAAGCAAGTAATTTCTTGGCTGAAATGTGTAAAGGACGCGGCCTAAATCAAAGATTACATTTTTAATCATTATATCTCTCCCAAATGTCTTGTGGCTGTAAGTTCTTCGGCGGCTTGGAGCACCGGTGCCCGCACTATCTAGAATCTAAAGCTATGATCTCGCAAAATTTGTCAGGAGCATACCGGCAATGATAACCACGCCGCCCATAAACGTAAGAAGTGAAAAAGTTTCGCCTAGCCAGACAAAGGCCAGAAGGGAGGCGAAAAACGGTATGAGGTACAAAAATACCGCAATTTTTACAGTGTTTTCAGCCTTTGACAAGGCAAAACCCCAGCAGAGATACCCTAGCGCCGCAGGGACAATTCCCAAGTAAAGGACAACTAAGTTGACTGGCAGCGTGTTTCCGGGGATTTCACGGATCATCTCGGGTATGAATATCAGCATAAATACCGTAGCGCCTATCATGGTGTATGTGGTGGCTTCAAGAGCCGTGTAGTGCTTTAGGAAGTTGCGCTGAATTATGCTGTGGACCCCCGTGGAAATGGCTGAAACGAATATAAGGAAAATGCCTGCTCCCAGTGCAAATTCTGTAACTTGGCTGACCATTATTATTATAAGCCCGCCGAAACTTACCAGCACCCCGGCCCAGCCTAGGGGCTTGACGGTTTCTTTAAGGAAGATTCTGGACAAAATTAGCGTGTAGACAGGGGATGAGGCCACTATGAAGCCTGCGACACCCGAAACTACGCTTACTGCGCCGAGGTTAAAAAAGAGCATGTACAAAAACACTCCGGCGAAGCCGCCGGCCAGAAATTTAAGGATGTCCTGCTTTCTCGGCAGTCTTATTTTCTTTATGATGCCTATTATAATAAGGGTTATTGATGCAGGAATAAAGCGCATGAGCATCAGCGACATGGGGCCGTAGTAGTCAAGGGCATACCTGGTGCCGGGGAAGGCCGAGGACCAGATTACGACAGAGAGCAGGGCCAGCAAATACGACAGAGTTTTGTTGGGCTTGTTTAGGGGCTGTAAATCCATTTTTTGGGAAACTCCTTTTAGGGGCTGTGGCCTTACATTTTACTCAGAAAGGCTTCGAGCTCTGCTAGTGAACCTTGGCGAAATTGTGAGATATCTAGGCCAGGCTCGTTTTCAATATAGTCTGTGACAAGGAATGTCTGGGTGCCTAAAGTGCCGGCCACCATGTCTTCGGCGGGGTTGTTTCCTATCATAATGCAATGGGCGGGATCTGCGCCTATCTTTGAAAATATTTCTTTGTAGTAGGCGGGGTTGGGCTTGCAGAAGCCGCTATTGCCGTAGTGTGTTATGTGGATGAAGTCACTAGGCGTAAGCCCTGCCCAGCTAAGCCGCGATTCCACCGCACAAAGCGGGAAGAGCGGGTTTGTGGCCAAGACGAGGCTGTAGCCCTTGTCCTTTAGCGCACTTATGAGC
>WQRL01000310.1 GCA_009786775.1 Oscillospiraceae bacterium | reverse complement strand
AGATCCTTAAAAACATAATCCTTTACCGTTAGGAAAATCACATCGCCACAGCCTATTGCCGCATTTATATCAGCAAAAGCCTCCACCCTAAACGGCTCCGATGCTGCTGTGGAGAAAGCGTGGTCGGAGTGGTCGAAAATGCAGATATCCTCTGAGGCTGCGCTTTTTGAGTTTAGTAGCGCCTGCGCCAGTGCCTGCCCGAGATGGCCGAATCCTATTATTGTAAATTTCATGTTTGTAATTAACCCTCGTATTATATTATAAAGTAGTAGTTATTAAAGTCCCTCTCCAAGGACAATGTGCTCTTTGCGCCTTGAATTTAATGCGTTAATGCGATAAACTAGGCGAATAAAACAATGCCCACGGCTTTCACCGTGGGCATTGTCAAAGTCATAAATGCTACACCGCGCGGGTAACTTTACCGCTACGGAGACATCTTGTACAGACATGGACACGCCGAGGTGAGCCGTCGACAACCGCCGCGACACGCTTTACATTCGGTTTCCACATGCGGTTACTACGTCTGTGTGAGTGAGAAACTTTGATGCCGAAAGAAACACCCTTACCGCAATAATCACATTTTGCCATCTGCTGCACCTCCTTGCACGTTACGATTTTTCCACTAAATAGCATTTCAAAGATTCATGAAATATCTAAACAGTGCCCCTTATAATAACAGAACGGGCTGGAAAATGCAAGAGAATTTTTGCCAAATCTTTTCAAAAAAATATATAAGAGCAAAAAAACTTGCAAAGACAGTACGTTTTGTATAAACTGTAGACATAAATTTTGTGCAGATTCATGCGGATTAGCTGTGTGCTACAGCTGCCACAGACTCGCAGTTGCTAAGCAATCTAATCGCAAAAAGGAGTGATATTTTGCAAACATATACTTATAAACTATCGAAACTGGCGCAGGAGCTCGATGCGCAGATTGTGTACAGTGCCTCGGACTTTGATACGGTTGAGATTGTCACGGGGGATGTTCACCGCCCGGGGCTGCAACTTGCCGATTATTATGACTATTTTGAGCCGACACGCATCCAGCTAATAGGCAAGATGGAATACTCCTACATGGAAAAACAGCTCCCAGAAGTGCGCCAGAAGAAATGGGAGGCGCTTTTGCGTTACAAGGTTCCCGCGCTCATCCTGTGCCACGGTGCGGAGATTACCACTGAGCTAAAGGCTGCCTGCACGAAATATGACGTGACGGTTCTGGTCACAGATGAAAACACTACGGATATAATGTCCACTGTAATACGAACAATAAAGAAAGAAACCGCCCCCCGCCTCACCCAGCACGGCGTGCTAGTGGAGGTGTATGGTATCGGAATGCTGCTGGTGGGAGAGAGCGGAGTCGGCAAGAGCGAAACTGCAATTGAACTGCTCAAGAGGGGCCACCGCCTTGTGGCCGATGATGCGGTTGAGATTAGGGCGATTGACCTCAATGTCTTGCGCGGGGAGGCTCCTGAATTGATCCGCCACTATGTGGAACTGCGGGGGCTGGGTATAATAGATGTGCGCAGAATTTTTGGATTCGGTTCAGTCAAAGCCTACCAGAACATACACATGGTTGCAAATATTGAGCCGTGGAAGGATTCCGCCAATTATGACAGGCTGGGTGTGAGCGAGAGCACGGTGGAAATACTTGGGATAAGAATCCCATCTGTAACGATTCCGGTAAAGCCCGGGAGAAATCTGGCAGTTATACTCGAAGTTGCTGCGATGAACCAGCGCCAGAAGTTTATGGGATATAATTCAGCTCTTGAGTTTACAAAGAAGATTGAAACCCATTTGGAAGAAAATGCAATAAAACCTGATGTCAACGAAGATTAGCAGTTTAGCAGCTTAGTAGTTTGGAGTTTCGATACTAATGGACAAGATTTCCGAGGCGTTAAAAGCCACTTATAGTAAATACCCCGGCATTGAGAAGATAGCCGGAGAACCTATGAAAAACCACACATCCTTTAGGATTGGCGGGCCTGTGAGCGCCATGTTTTTTCCTAAGCGGGAAGATGAAGTTGCCGCTATATTTGACACTCTGGGGGAGTTTGACATTTCGCCGTTTGTCATGGGAAATGGTACAAACCTGCTGGTGAGTGACGAGCCTCTTGATTTGGTGGTCATAAACACTATGGGGATGAGCGGCATTGAGCAGACAGGGGAGTGCGAGATTACAGCTAGTGCAGGGGCGACCTTGGCGAAGCTGGCAGTTTTCGCTATGGAAAGAGGCCTTGCGGGGCTAGAGTTTGCACACGGGATTCCGGGTAGTCTCGGCGGAGCTGTATACATGAATGCAGGAGCGTATGGCGGAGAGATGAAAGATGTGGTGCGTAGCAGCACAGTGTTTTCACCGGGCGGCGGGGTAAAAGAGATTACAGGGAGCGGGCATAGTTTCTCGTACCGCCACAGCAGATTCTCGGACAGCGGGGAGGTTGTGCTCTCCTCGGTGATAAAGCTAAGCTCCGGCGGGCAGGATAGCATAAGGGCTCAAATGGATGAGCTCAGCCAAAAACGCCGTGCGAGCCAGCCTCTGGACATGCCGAGCGCAGGCAGCGTTTTTAAGCGGCCTGTGGGTGGATACGCAGGTACGATGATTGAGCAGGCAGGTCTGAAAGGCTATATGGTAGGTGGAGCGCAAGTGTCGGAAAAGCATGCAGGATTTATAGTAAATAAAGGCGGCGCAACCTGTGCGGATGTGCTGAGCCTAGTCGGTCACATACAGGAGGCTGTGTTTAAGCAGTTTCAAATAAGATTGGAGACCGAGATTAAAAGAATACCATAGTAAAGCAAAATATACAGCGAGGTGACGAGTATGGACATGATAATAATATCAGGCCTTTCAGGGGCAGGGAAAAGCCGCGTGGCGGCGGTGCTTGAGGATATGGACTTCTACTGTGTGGATAACATGCCGCTGAGCATGATGCCCAAATTCGCAGAACTCTGCCTGGCTACACAGGGTAGGTATGAGCGTGTCGCATTGGTGACCGATGTGCGTGCCTTGGAGGATACAGCGGAGCTGTTTAAGACATTTGATGAAATGCGTGAAATGGGCTGCACTTTGAGCGTTATTTTTGTGGAGGCAGAGGTGGAAACCATAGTCAGGC
>WQRL01000309.1 GCA_009786775.1 Oscillospiraceae bacterium | reverse complement strand
CCGGGCTTTGCATCTTTGCGGGCTATGGCTATATTATTTAGTGACTCAGCGGCACCTTCGGTGTCGCCCTTTAGCATGTAGTCTATGGAGAGCATAATGTTGGAGCTGAAAATTTTGTCGTCCAGATCGTCACGCAGAAATTCGCCCGGGTAGGGGTCGAAGTCCTCGGGGGTCACTATTACCATGTTGCTGGTCTTGTATTGTGAGGAAATTTTGGCTTTTTCATATACGAAGCGGTAAATATCTTCGCGGATGCGTTTCCACTGGGGATGCTTTTTGGGAACAGGCAGGTGCTTTATAGACAGGGTGTTATCCAGAAAAAATGAGAAGCCATACATTTTGCTGTTAATCAGGTAATCTATGTCCTCTCCGCGTGTGATATGAGGGTCAAAGGGGACGCTCTGAAACATTTCCCTATGAATTATCATGGCTCCGCCAAAGACAAAAGGTGTGCGCTTGACCCTGGGGGGGCAGCCTATTATTTCATCAAAGGCTCTGGCTTTTGTGCCGAAGCGGTCCCAGTGGGTCATCCATGCCTCCGGTTTCACATCATCGTAGTATTGCCCATGCTTGTTGATGTAGTAACCGGCCATGCCGTGAACCAAGTCGCCATATATTCTCTTGCCGAGAAACTCTACCGAACGCTCCACCCAGTCGGTTTTTTCAAACACTTCGTCATCGTCTATGAGGATGGCCGCATCTGCGGAGAGCACGTCGGCGCAGAGCAGGCACATGTTTCTCACATTGGCGTAACCTATCATGGAGAGCAAGGAGGCGGTTCTGCGCAGGCTGTCTGTTTCAAAAATTATTTCTGACATTCGCGCTAAGTCGGATATGGTGAATATATAGGTTTCTGCTTTCAAATCCACTTCGCGGACTATCTCTATGACGCGCCGCTCCGCAGCATCCGCCACCTCAGGGGTGGTGGGGCAGATTAGCAGTACGAGCTTAAAGTCTTTTACTGAGAGCATTTTCATGCTCTCAAGCGTACGTGCTAGAGTGCCGCCGTCATCAAGAGGTGTCGGGTGGTCATATACCGCATCCCCTTCCTGCCAGCCCTCTGATTTGGGGCGTGACCAGTATGTTGGGATTAGGACTACTTTTCTCATTTTTTTGGACGCTCCTTTCGCTCGGCTGTTCGTTAGACTGCTCGCTTAGTTGCGCAGATGTGAAGATTTCTATAAGCTGATCCATCAGGGACTCTTGGGTGTAATTTGCCGCGGCGTATTGTGCTGCGGCGGTTTTGCGTGCGGCCTGGTCGGGGCGGTATAGTTCGTTTAGGATTGCGCTTGAGAGCCCGAAGGGGTCGTCAACCTCCACCAAAGCTCCGACGTCACTGTTAATTATGTCAGGCAGGCCGCCCTGGTTAGTGGCTATTACAGGGGAGCCGCAAGCCAGAGCCTCAATGGCTACAAGCCCGAAAGGTTCGCGGCGGGAGGGGACGACGCTGACATCGGCTGTGCTGTACAGCGCCCTGAGCTGGGAGATGTCGAGATGGCCGAGGAAGATGACATTTTTTAACCGCAAATCCTCCGCCTGCTTTTTCAGTTCTCCCGAAAGCTCTCCATCGCCTGCGATTATTGTCAGAATCTTGCCCGGATGTTCACCTTCGTAGAGGCGTGCTGCGTTAATGAGCACGTCGATTCCTTTGAAATGAGCCAACTTGCCTGCGAAAAACACAAGCTTGTCAGGTATGCTTATATCGAAGAGCTTACGGATTTCCTCATGTGTTTTGGGGTCTGGGTAAAACCTGCAGGGGTCGTAGCCATTTCTCATGAATGTGGCTTTATTTGCGCAACTGGGGAATATTTCTCGGACAAGTCTGTCGTTATCGTTTGAAATAGTAATTATGCTCTTAGCCATAGCGGCGGCTTCCTGCGCATATTTGCGAAACCTCGGCCCCTGCTGGTAGCCCATCAGGTCGGTGCCGTGGGCTGTGATTACCGTGGGGATGCCTGTTTTGCCAGCCAGCCAGCTTAATAGCCAGACATGCTGGGCGTGGATTACATCAGGCCTAAACTCTTCGACAGCCTTATTTATAGCTTTTTCAAATGCCCCCAAGTAAGCCTCAAGCTCATCCGCGCTCAGGTCGAAAAAGGTCATTGTGCTGCGGGGGTGCGTTGTGAAACACGGAAAATTAAACGGCAGGGCACACGCCATTTCCTGATCATAGGAAAAAAATACCGGATAGACGCTGACATGGGGGATTGTTGCAAAATTCGATGTGTTTTCTGGCATAACAATACTTACATCATGATCTTTTTTCATCAAATGGACGGCAATATTACGTGTGTATGTCCCGCTGCCCGAACCCACGAGGGGGAAGTGATTAATCATCAGAACTCTCATGATATTAAACCTATCCTTTCAGTAAATTCGCCCCAGGCCTCCAGAGTCTGTTCATATTCATTTACATATCTGCCGACATTGTCCCAACTCTTGTCAAAGTTACCGAGCACAGTGTTAAACTTAGGATTAGAGGTGTACTTCGCGAGCGATGCAAGCCCGGGAGCGAGCCTTTCGCGCTGATATTCCCTTGTAGCCTTCAAGTCGCTGCCCAGTAAGTGGTTCATGAAGGGGTTGCGCCCCACCCAGCCTGTGCAGGCGTAGTAAAAGCGTTCCTGAACCGACTTGTCGCATTTTAGGTCGGGCTCCTTCGGGAAATCCTTGTAGGTATCGTGCAGTATGTGCAGGGCGATGTCGGTGCAGGTGAGGCCGCTGCGCTCAATGCCTAGGCCTAGCAAAGTATCCTCGCCGCGGGCGAGGAAGGTTTCTCCGTTTAGGTCATAATGGGATGAGAAAAACGGCGGCAGCTTAGAAAAAGCGCCGAGCTTAACCGCTGCGTTCCCGCCGAGAATCTTCGCACAAGGTTTGACCACACGCTCCCTAGGCTGGAGCGTGAGGGTTTTGTGTTCGGGGCTTTTTTGCCAAAAAGCTACCTTATCTTCTTTCTGAACCCCGGCAGCCAAGTCAGCCATGCCGTCAAAGGAAGCCGGAGGCAGGATGTTATACCCGCTGTACTCTGCGGTGGTGACCTCTGCACCCGCACGCAAATGCTCCAAATGCGCACCAAAGAAGTCAGCCTCTTCCTTGACAAAGCTGCCTCCGCCATGCCCTAACACAACGGGATAGACATCGGAGTCC
>WQRL01000308.1 GCA_009786775.1 Oscillospiraceae bacterium | reverse complement strand
ATCTATTTCTTTTTATCCGCTTCTGATGCTTTTAGTATAACTCACTTTGACGAATTTGTCTGCTTTTTCATACTGTTGATGGTTTTTCCGCAGAGCCTATATAGGATTGAAATATATATATCATTACGGCGCACAAGTTTTGCAAAACTTAAAGCCGCTGCATTTTGCGCCTATGATATAATGATTGCTGCGCAATCATTATATAGGATTGAAATATATATATCATTACGGCGCACGGGTTTTGCAAAACTTAAAGCCACTGCATTTTGCGCCTATGATATAATGATTGCTGCGCAATCATTATATAGGATTGAAATATATATCATTACGGCGCACAAGTTTTGCAAAACTTAAAGCCATTGCATTTTGCGCCTATGATATAATGACTGCTGCGCAATTATAATGCAGATTTATAAAAAGAAGGGCATAATCAATGCAAAAAAGCGACTTTTATTTTGAACTACCTGAGGAGTTAATAGCGCAGACTCCGATTGAAAACCGCACACATTCAAGGCTTCTATGTATAGATAGGGACACTGGCGCACTGGCGCACCGGCATTTTTACGAACTGTCGGACATTTTGCAAAAGGGCGACTGCCTAATCCTTAATGACTCCCGTGTAATCCCTGCAAGGCTTCTTGGGAGAAAGGATACAGGGGCCGCTGTGGAAGTGGTCCTGCTGCGCGAGATGGAGCAGAAAACTATCCCCGGGGCGAAGCCTAGCGGAGCTAAGTCAGTTACGACCTGGGAGTGCCTCGTCAAACCAGGGCGAAAAATCCGAGAAGGCACTAACCTGATTTTCGGCAATGGCGACCTAACTGCCGTAGTTACAGAAGAAACTGACGGCGGAAACAGGCTTATTGAGTTTTCCTTTGAAGGAATTTTTATGGAAGTGCTTGAACGCCTCGGCAAAACACCGCTCCCGCCATACATCCACGAGGAGCTGGAGGACGATGAGCGCTATCAAACCGTCTACTCAAAAGTCCGGGGTTCAGCAGCGGCTCCCACGGCAGGCCTGCATTTTACAAATGAATTGCTGGAAGAAATCGCCGCAAAGGGCGTTGAAATATGTTACATGACCTTGCACATAGGCCTAGGCACCTTCCGGCCCGTCAAAGTTGACGACATAGAAGATCACAAGATGCATGCTGAGTATTTTATAATCCCCGAAGAAACGGCGGAAACAGTAAACCGCACGAGAAGAAATGGCGGGCGCGTAATAGCTGTGGGCACAACACCCTGCCGCGCCATGGAAGCGCAGGCAGATGAAAACGGCATGATAACCCCATTTTCGGGATTCACCGACATATTCATCTACCCCGGCCATAAGTTCAAAGGCATCGACGGGCTAATAACAAATTTCCACCTGCCTGAAAGCACCCTAATAATGCTTGTATCAGCACTGTGCGGAAGGGAGAATATCCTCAACGCCTACAACACCGCCATAGAAAAACGCTACAGATTCTTCTCCTTTGGTGACGCGACAATTATATTGCCGAGTCCAAAGTCTCCCCAATCGGATCCCGGATTATGAGATTAGCATAGCTATCATACGAAGTTTCAGACTTATTTATAAGCACAAGCATTTTGCCCTTATAATGCTGAATCATTCCCGCAGCAGGGTACACATTGAGCGAAGTGCCGCCGACAATAAGCACATCAGCCTCGCGGATAGCACGTATTGACCGCTCAATAACATCCTGGTTAAGAGACTCCTGAAAAAGCACCACATCAGGACGGATTAACCCGCTGCAAGCGCAATAAGGAATATCCTCAGACTCAAGCACCACATCCATGCCATACCCCTTGCCGCACTTAAGGCAGTAATACCTGCCACGTGAACCATGCAGCTCCAAAACATTTTCACTGCCGGCCTTGTGATGCAGACCATCTACGTTCTGCGTCACTATGGCCTTTAATTTACCCCTGCGCTCAAGCTCTGCCAGAGCCAAGTGCGCCTTGTTAGGCATAGCATTTGGGTGAAGCATCTTATCCCTATAAAACTGATAGAACTCACTAGTATTGCGCAAAAAGAAAGTATGAGACAAAATAGTTTCAGGCGGATGGGCATATTTCATATTATAAATCCCATCCTCGCTACGGAAATCAGGAATCCCACTCTCCGTAGAAACCCCGGCCCCGCCAAAAAACACTATATTATCAGACCCCGCAATAACATCTCTTAAAACCAAATTATTATCATTCATGATACGCCCCCCTTACACATTCAAATATATATCAAAAACGCATAGATGTATACAACTAATTTAAGTTGCCACCCGATTAAGGAATGGCTTCACACGTAACCCCAGCGATACGCCACAACCAGCCAAGACAAGCCGGGCTCTGCGTATTGCTGAGTAAACCCCAGCGTTACACCGCAACCAGCCAAAGACAAGCGGGCTCTGCGGATTGCTGAGATACGCTACAACCAGCCAAAAACAAGTGGGCTCTGCGGATTGCTGAGGGAATTCCGGCTTTATGCCGGAACTGACCGAAGTAATCCGCAGAGCCCACTTGTCTTTGGCGGCCAACTTTAGCCCGGCCAGGTTTAGATAAGCCTACCCCCGCGCATACCTCTCATAAGCCCGCTGCACCGCCTGCGCAACGATATCATGCACACCGCAGCTATCCATGTAATTGACCCCCTGCTCCGTCGCCCCGCCAGGCGTGGCCACAGCCTTGACAGTCCCCTTGAAGCCGCCCCTGTCAACAGCATTCTTAAACGTAAGCCCCGCAATCTCGGCGGCTGTCTCCACAGAAAACCCCATGGACTCACCAGCAACAGCAAAAGCATCAATCAAATAAGCCGCATAACCTAGCCCGCAAGCTGAAAACGCCATGAACTTTTCAATATTCTCAGGCTCCGTTTCGCGCGCAAAGCCAAATTTTTGAAAAACCGCCGCCAACTCGTCAGGAGCCTTGGTATAGCCGATTACTCCCTCAAGAAATGCAATCGCGAGAGAAGGCATGGCTCTGACGATACTGACATCGCCTAATAGGGCTTTGATTGCCTCGGAAGTTACGCCGGCCATACAGCTAACAACAGTCTTGCCGCCCAGCAAGCTCTTGTCAATGTTCTTCGCCAGATCCTTAAAAACATAATCCTTTACCGTTAGGAAAATCACATCGCCACAGCCTATTGCCGCATTTATATC
>WQRL01000307.1 GCA_009786775.1 Oscillospiraceae bacterium | reverse complement strand
CTTCTCTTTGTTCCTTCTTGTTGAATCAATTTCCTCACTGAAATAATCCCTCCAATTCATTTTTTAATTCTTTCGGTAAATGGGCTTACGATTTAACTTTTATAAACCACCTCCTTCTCAAACTGGGCAAAATGAACTTGTCTAAATATCTCCATTTTGCTTACAATAACGCAACCCCCTGCTTTAATTATACTGAGCTCAGTATAACAGTGTCAGAGGGTCGCAAACCTTTCAATATACTCAACCTTCAGACTATGTCGCTTTGTGATGTTACCTACTACCTCTATAGCAAATGGTTTTCCAACACTTGTTTTTTATAGTCGAAGTTTTCTATCTGGAGATAATACTCTGCGCAATCAACCAGCGCTTTTGCAGGCGCAAGTCCAACGATTTCGCTGCCTACTATTTCCACTCCCCAACGCTTTGCTTCAAAGCGCACCGCTTCAAAAACACGATAGAGCGGGTTCGCTTCAAGATTTACCATATTTATGGACACCTGAGCAATATTCCTATCTTCCAGCATAACACCTATGGCTTTTACATATTTGTACCCACCTGATAAGCCGCGAACCATTTTTGCTATGGCGTTTGCTATTTCGATATCTGAGGTATTTAGGTTTATATTGTAGGCTATCAGCGGTGGTCGGGCACCTATGGCCGTAATTCCGGCAGTTGGATGAATCTTCCGCTCACCAAAGTCCGGTGCCCACTCTTCCTGTAAGAGCTTTTCCGGCATTGCTTCAAATTGCCCCTTGCGCACTGCCGCAAGATTTTGCCTTGCTGGAGTTGATGCTGAATTTTCATACAAAAAGCTTGGTATGCCAAGTTCTTCCCAAATTCTTTTCGCAACTTTCTTTGAAAGCTCAACACACTCTTCGATAGTTATTTCTTTGATAGGAACAACTGGTATTACATCGGTTGCTCCCATGCGTGGATGTTCTCCCGTATGCTTTGTCATGTCAATTTTTTCACTTGCCAAGCGGCATAGCCTAAAGGCCGCCTCTGCAACACCATCCGGATCCCCGACAAGTGTAAAAACACTGCGATTGTGGCTTGTGTCCGATGAGTGGTCAAGAAGCAACACATCCGGAACACTTTTTGCAACCGCTACCAACTCATTTATAGTTTCTTGATTGCGTCCTTCACTAAAATTAGGAATACATTGTACGATTTTTGGCATTGTATAATTCTCCTCATTTCACTATTTTAATTTTACACGCTCATACAATAGAGCATTGTTTTTGCGCTGTGCGCAATAATCAAGTCAGCGTATCAGCGATAGCTTCATTTTCCGCTTATAACCATCTCACCGCTTTTGATCACGCTGTCAACCAAGTTGCTGCCATAGCGATAAAATATGTACTCTAAATCATTTGCTTTCCACACTACTAAGTCGGCCTGCTTGCCAACTTCCACACTACCGCAAACATCCGCTCGCTCTATTGCTGCGGCACCGTTTAGTGTTGCAGCAGTTAGTGCCTCAGCTGGAGTGAGCTTATATTTCAGGCAAGCAAGATTTAACACAAACTGCATGTTTAGACTAGGACTTGATCCGGGATTAAAGTCAGTGGCAACAGCCACCGGCACCCCCGCATTTATCATCTCACGAGCTCTGGCAAAAGGCTTGTCTAGATAAAATGATGTCGCAGGAAGCAGGACCGCAATCACATTTTTATCAGCCATCGCCATTATTCCATCATTAGATGCCTGTATAAGATGCTCTGCGGAAATCGCGCCTACCTCAGCTGCCATTTCTGCTCCACCGATTGGATCAATCTCGTCTGCGTGAATCTTAGGCCGCAGTCCAAATTTTTTAGCTTCAAGTAAAATGCGTCGGCTCTCATCAGGTGTGAACACTGCGGTTTCGCAAAAGATATCGCAAAATTCGGCAAGCTCTTCTTTTGCTACAATAGGAAGCATTTCATTTATCAGATAGTCTATGTATCCTGCACGATTGTCATTATATTCTTTTGGAAAAGCATGGGCACCCATAAATGTAGATATGATATCTACAGGCTGAGTCTCGTCAAGCGTATTAGCAACCCTTAACTGCTTGAGTTCTGTTTCTGTGTTAAGTCCATAGCCACTCTTTGCCTCGCAAGTTGTAACACCAAAAAGCAGCATTTCCTGGAGAAGTGCCTTACCCTTTTCCACGAGCTCAGCTTCGGTTGTCATACGAGTATGCTCAACGGTACTTAAAATACCGCCACCTGCCCTCAGAATATCCAAATACGATACGCCTTCCAGCTTTAGACCAAGCTCTTTTTGCCGCCATCCGCCAAAGACCAGATGCGTATGTGCATCAACAAGTCCCGGAGTTACAAGCTTACCACCACAGTCAAAAACAGCGCTTGCATTAAGTGAGTCATCAGCAGACCCTGCATAAACAATTTTCCCATCTTTTATTCCAACCATAGCGTCATATGTCAGAGAAATCTCCCTTTGCTCCGCTCCGCTCTTTGCAACTGCCCCGGTCGGCGTTGCAAGAATCCCAATATTTTTTAGAAGTAAATCCATAATCAACCCCTCGTCATTATTCACTCTACACTTTGCTAACCCAAAGCTGTTTTGACTGCTTTGGACACCAGATCTTCGTCAGGAACCATGGGTAAGGTAATATGCCCTAACCCTGCATAGTTTTTATTGTATTCCACACTTGTAGATATCGAGTTTTCGTTTCTTGCCCAACTGCGACGGGCAACTCCGCCCATTACATCCCACATCATTGCGCAGGCAATTATTTCAGCCGCACGGTCACTTCCATCAAGCACCATGCCAAAACCGCCATTTATGGATTTTCCGATTCCTACTCCGCCACCGTTGTGCAGCGCGACAAGGCTCATTCCACGGGCGCAGTTTCCAGCAAAACACTGTGTCGCCATATCCGCCATAACATTTGAGCCGTCACGGATATTTGATGTCTCTCTAAAAGGTGAATCTGTTCCCGAAACATCATGGTGGTCACGGCCTAACATAACCGGCCCTTTTAGCTCACCGCTTTTGACCATTTCGTTAAATTTAAGCGCTATACGTGTCCGCCCTTCAGCATCTTGATATAGTATGCGAGCCTGTGTGCCAACAACCAACTTGTTTTTTTCAGCATCACGAATCCAAATCCAGTTGTCCCTATCCTGCCCTCGGCGATTAGCATCAATGCATT
>WQRL01000306.1 GCA_009786775.1 Oscillospiraceae bacterium | reverse complement strand
GAGAGGAATGTGCTCTTGGCGATGCTGGCCTGTTCGGCCTTGAGGCGCGTAGTTTGGATTTCGGTGACATCGTTTGTTACAACCATGTAGCCTGACTTATTGCCGTGCTGGTCGAATTGGTAGTTGGCCACACCGATGTAGTACTGCCCGGCATCAGGGAGGTACAAAATGTCGGCCTCCCTGCCCCCGTCAAGGGCAGCTATCGGATCAAATGCAGAATTGGGTGGATAGATGGAACTGTCGTGGTATGGTGTGCCGACAACCTTCTCAAGGGATTTGCCGCATAGCTTGAGGGCAGCGTCGTTCATATACACAATGTCAAGATCCATGTTGACAATGGACAGGGGGGAGATGGCACTTTTAACAAGGCTGTCGGCCATGTCGTCAAAGGAGTCTGCAAGCTCGCCGAATTCATCCTTGAGCTGTGAGTGCAGCCTGTACTGGCGCTCGCCTGCACGGAAGCGGGACATGCCATCAATTAGATTGTTGATATTGCCGGTTATGTAAGATGTCAGCAGAACTGCGGCCAGCGCCATAAGCGCGAAAACGCCAAGTGTTATGACAAATAGTTCGATTGCACTCGTCTGCAAACTCTGTGCAATTACTTCATCCAGCCGGTGTTCAGTCTGCACGATGGGGGCGGTAAAGTCCTCAATTCCGGAGCCTATTGTGACGAAGGCAAAACCCCGCATGGAGCCATCTTGGCGTTCGGGTGAGAACTGCCCTGTGAAATATGGTATTGCACCTGCCGTGGTGGGCTTATAAACTCCGCTCCAGAGTATAAAGAAGGAGCCGGAGCCTCCGTTTTCTGTCAAATCCATCCAGCCTGTGCACTGGGGAGCGTTATTGAGGAAGCGCCCGTCAAGGCCGACAAAACCCGCCTGGGTCAGAGCCGCTGCGGGGGTTTTGAGCCGCGACTGGTAATCTAGCAAATAGTCTCCCCGTCCGTCCCGTAATGGACTGCCGTAGGCATCTCTGAGGACTCTCTCTCCGAACTGGGGCAGAAGCTCCCTATCCTCGTTATGTGCCTCATAGAATGAGCCCCATGAACCGGCTGCGAAAGTCTCAAGAGAGCTTGTGGGCTCCCATTCCCACCAGTACACACCGGTTACTTGTTTGCTCAGATTATGCGTCTCCCAAGAGGAGTTTGATTCAAGCCAGCTTAAGCCGGAAGCTGAGCTCCAGGCATAAAAGGGCGTGTCGGTTGCAGGCTGGGGGTTTCCGCCGGTGTCCAAAATGGGGATTGCAGCACCGTTTTCATCGCGCAAGAAGCTGCCTGTGCTAATGTCGCGCTTTAGCATCTTAGTACCCTCAAGCCACGGCACCTGGGGCTCACCGGTAATGGGGCTAAAGCCCACTATGGAATGGTGTCTAGGGTGGACTATGTTGCGGCAGCGGTAATCCCAGATAAAGGCATAATTGCCGTCGATGGCATTGGACAAGACGGAATACCTCTCCCACTTGGGGGTTATAAAGTTCACGAACTCCATTATATGGTCGTGATTTAAGGCCATTGTAACAAAGCCTGTTATCTCATTATTTTCATCTGTAACAGGAGTTCCCCAGCGGACTATGCCCTCAAAACGCTGGCCTATGGGGTTTTCAGGGCCTGCGAAAGCCTGCCTTCTGGCAGCCTCGTAAAATTCTTCCCTCGGCAGGGTGGCAATCTCTTGAAGAAGGTCATAGTTGGGGTGCGTCGGGGAGATGTTGCGCAGAGCTCCGGGCGTGAACACTCCGATATACTTAGTTCCGACATAAGCTCCGATTACATCAGAAACGAAAATCTCGCCGGGCTGCAAAGAACTGAGCTCCTCCCAGAAGGACTCCGCCCTGATGAAGGTGTTCGAGCCATCTGCGACATTTACAAGGTTTGGGTTCATGGGATAGTGTATTTTGCGTGAATTTGGACTTATGAATTTATAGACCTCATTACCTTCAAGGTCAATAAAAGTTATCTCGTCAAAGAGCGGGAAAAGCTGGCGGTAATGGTTAAAAAACTCAGGCGGCCTATAGTTAAAGCCACTGCCGTGGAGCACATCATCATTTTCGGGGTTTGTTGAGATATTCGGCTCTCCCGTGAAAACCCAAGGGTCGGCCTGAACCCATGTCATCTCATCGTCAGAGATAACCCACTGCCCCTGGGTCATCAGCAGGCCGTTACGGCTTTCGGAAAAAATCCTAAAAGTCTCCTCAGACGGCGGCAGGCTGGCCAGGAGCAGTATGTCCTGATCCCGCTGATGCAAGAAGTCGGCGATAGCCCGGGCCGTGTCAGTGGTCATCCTCTCAAGGTTTTCGCGGGCGCTGTCATTTAGCGCGGTTGTGGTATCTGTAACCGCAATGTGGCGCAGCATGCTACCCAGGGAATTAATCTGAAACCATGCCAGTAATGCCAGCAATATAATGGGTACGCACATAAGTACGGCAAAAATCAAAATGAGCTTCGCGCGCAACTTCAAACGGAGCTTATTTAGCAGCTTGCCAAAAAAAGAAATTCGAGCGCCGGAAGAAATACTCATAAGGAAATCCCCCTAGGAGCGTAGTACCGGAGGGCTCGCCCTTACGGCTCCGCTCACATTTTTTTCGTATTACTGTGGGTTATTTGTGGCTTAGTCAATTTAGTATAGCACACTAAATATTGAGAAGCAATGAAAATGTTAACAAGGTGTGAACGAATTTTAGGGTTTAGATGCATATCTCCTGAAAAATGGGCTCATAAATTTATGGAAGTTTATGCAAATAGACGAAGGTTTTTGCTTGACATAGCAAGGTTTGTGGTGCTATAGTCGTAAGAATAAATTGCCGTATGATGCTGCGGAGAGTGGAAAATGCAAACGGCAGGCCTATATCAAAATATGAGAAAAATTTAGGAAGGAGCATAAACTAATGTCTGATTTCTTGACTAAACTTGGCAACTTGGAGGAGCATATCGGAAAAGCCCTTGAGTTTTGGAAGGTTCCGGGTATATCGGTGTCCATTGTCAAGGACGGGGAAGTGGTACTCGCGCAAGGGTACGGATTTAAGGATGTTGAAAACAAGAAGGAAATGACAGCTGACACAGTTCTTCCCATAGGCTCTGCGAGCAAATCGTTTACATCCATGGCGGCGGCGATTCTGGTGGAAGAGGGCAAAATGGACTGGGATCAGCCTGTAAATGAGTACATACCACGCTTCAAAAT
>WQRL01000305.1 GCA_009786775.1 Oscillospiraceae bacterium | reverse complement strand
GATATACTCTCAACATGGTGGTGCTTTATGAAATTTTCAGTAGTGATGAGTGTATATATAAAAGAAAATCCGGCCTTTCTGCACAAATGCCTTCAAAGCATTGTGAGTCAGACCGTATTGCCTGATGAACTTATAATTGTCAAAGATGGGCCGCTAAGCAGTGAACTTGAACTGGTGCTCAGTGAACTCCGCGCGCCACTTGATGTTCAGATTATAACCCTGCCTCAAAACATTACCCAAGGCCCTGCCCGTGGAAAAGGTCTCAAGGCCGCAAGAAATGAGTGGGTGGCAATCATGGACAGCGACGATATCTGTATGGAGGATAGGTTTGAAAAGCAGCTTGAGATGATCTCCCGCGATCCGGCGCTGAGCCTGATTGGGGGGCAGATTGCAGAGTTTAGGGATGATTTAGGACAAACAGAAGCTGTGAGGGAAGTGCCTTTGAATCATGAGGCTATAACCGAGTTTTCAAAGGGGCGCAATCCGTTTAATTCCATGACTGTAATGCTCAAACGCCCTGTTGCGCTGGAGGCCGGCAATTATGACTATTTTCCCATGTTTGAAGATTATGACTTGTGGGTGCGGATGATTGCGCTAGGAGCCAGATGTGCAAATCACCCGGACGTGCTGGTTAGTGCGCGCACCGGCAGCGGCATGTATGGGCGGCGCAGGGGCATCTCCTATGCCCGTGCGGAGCTGCGGATGCAGAAGCAGCTACTGCATTTGGGGCTTATTGGCAAGTGCCGTTTTGTGAAAAACTTAATAGTTCGGGTGCCTGTGCGGCTGCTTCCGGGAAAAGCTCTTGAGGTAGTGTACAACAAGTTTGCACGCTCAAAGGCGGCTACTTGAGCGCAGTGGTGGAATTTCCCTCGACGCCCTCGGTGCTGGAGGACTTAAACACCACCTTGAATGTTTGAAGCAGCAGCTTTACATCCTGCCAGATGGAAAGGTTTTCAATGTACATAATATCGAGGAAGAGTTTGTCCTCAGGGGCGGTGTTATACTGTCCGTAGATTTGTGCAAAGCCGGTTATGCCGGCTTTTACCTTTGTCCGAAAAACGAAATTGGGGTAGATTTCTTCGTACTGAGCAGCAATTTCAGGACGCTCAGGGCGGGGGCCTACCACGGACATGGAACCCGTAAGCACGTTGAAAAACTGCGGAAGCTCATCAAGCCTGGTTTTGCGGATAAACCTGCCGAATGGGGTTATTCTGTTGTCGTCTTGAGAGGTTAGCCGCGGCACTCCATCGTCCTCTGCGTCAGGGCGCATGCTGCGGAATTTATAGATTGTGAAGAGCTTGCCGTCCTTAGTAAGGCGGACTTGCTTATATATGGCGGGGGATTTGTCGTATAGGCGCGTGATAAGCCAGGTGAGAGCCATGAGCCAGCTTGTTAAAACGATTGCAATAAGTGAGATGGCGATGTCCATTGTGCGCTTAATAAACTTTACCGCCATATCGGGTTCCGGGCTTTTCGGCAGAAACATAGGGGTGTTGGAAATCCACGAAATGCCGGCGGTGTTAATGAGGACTCCCGTAAATGTGGGGAGTATATATGTGCGCTTGTTATTTTTGAAGCAGTACTCAAGGAGCTGCTCCCTGATTTTTTCCTCAACATCTAAGAAGAACACAGCTTCAGAATTTTCGATATGCCTAATCAGAGTTTCAAGAGGCTCTGTTTGCGAGGCGGTACGGCTGACCTTGTGGTGCTTGCGGTGCTTTATAAGGAGTGCCTGATACTGCTTGGCTTTTTCCTCTTTGGCGTAAATTATTACCGCATCTTGCGCTGGGTTGAGCTTATAATACATCTTGTCGGTTAGAATTGTGAGAGGGATAATTAGGACAATTTGCGCAACGAAAATCATAAGAAAACCCGTTACAGGCAGCAGGGCTTCCTGAATCAGCCCCAGCATGAGATACTGGAGTATGTTTGCCAGGGCAAGGCAGAAAACCCACGATAAGATGATATCTGATAAGTCTGAGCTGCCGAAGCTAAAGCCGTGATAAACCCTGCTGGTGAAATATATAAAGGCAGAGTAAATCAGAAGGACGATGAAGTTCCCCCAAAAATAATAAATGGTGTCGAAATAAAAGATATACTGCCCTATGAAAAAAACTGCCAGCAAGATGAGCAAAAGTACTGCCTTCGCTGTTGAGAGGAAAATATTCCCGTATTTTTTCATTATGGAATTTACCCTCCTCCTACAACACTTATCTATTTGCTGCCATGCAGCCTTTTAAGAAGTTTGCCCCTACTCTTCAAACCGCCCGTCCTCATTTAGCCTTCTGCTCAGAAGGATACCTGCGAGCACCCAGAGAATTTGGCTGGCGATAGGGTGGCTAATGTTGAAAAACGCCTGGGCGAGATAGCCGATGAAAGCTATGAATACAGCTGTGATAATTGGGTCACTAAAAGCCTTGCGCACGGATTTTACAATAACTGCTCCCACAAATAAAAGGTATGCCACAAGACCCAAGATGCCGTGGGTTACTAGATATTGAATGTACTCATTATGGGCGTTGAAATAGCTCTCCCCCAAATACCCCTGTGCTTCAAGCGGGAATGCAAGGTGGAATGTGTCAGGGCCTGTGCCTATTATGGGGTTGTTTGGAATGATGCTCAGGGCATGGCGCCAGATGTAGATACGGTTTGTGCCGAACTCGTCGCGGATACGCCCGTGCAGAATTTCCCGGGCTTCATACAGCACTCCGCCGCCTATGCCGTCGGCGCCGGGCCTGCCGAGAAGCTCGACTCCCGCAAGGCCTGCTGCGATAGCCAGCACAATGAGTATGACTCCCAGCTTCCACTTGGGCGGTGCGTCAAGGTCGGGCTCCTTGCCCTTTAGGTTTAATATAAGTCCTGCTGCGAGCAGCACTATGACGCCAGCGGCGAAGGGCAGAAGTGTGGAAGCCTGCCTAGTTTGAATTGTAACGGTTTCAAAGAGAAACACTTGAATTGTGTAAGCGGCGGCCCAGCTAGAGGCCAAAATAAGGGTGCGCCCGAGCATTTTTGCGGTTTGGATAACAAATGGGATAGCCACTAACATTGCGGCAATCATTCCAATCATGCCTGAATCGGCACCCGCAATGACGAACATCCAAAATGTTATGGCGCTGGAGGCGAGCCATAAAGGCTGGTATTTTGATTTTTTTCTGACAAACAAAAAGCCTGTAATGAG
>WQRL01000304.1 GCA_009786775.1 Oscillospiraceae bacterium | reverse complement strand
AAATTTCAGGAATAGGCGAGCGGCTGTTTGAGCGCAGCGAGTTTAGCGAGCCCCTGAAATGAGCTGTGCTCTCGCTTATTTGCGCAGGTGGAGTCAGCAGGCGTAGCGCACCCGCCCGCCAGCTCAAATTGACGCACCAGCCACACGCCTGCCCAGTCCCACGCGCCAGTAGCCCATATAGCAAAGGAACAGGGTCAGCCCCTGTTCCTTTGCTATATCCTTACCGCTCCTCGCGGAAATAATTATCACCGAGCATGGCGGGTGGGCTGTGCTCCTTGCTCTGGCGTATGCTGGTTATGACCAGAACAAAGATAGTTACAAGATACGGGAAAGAATCATAGAGCTGCATGGGTATGCCCAAGGGGAGGTAGAAACGCAGTATGGACAGCCCGCCGAACACCAGGGCGCCAAGGAGCGCTCTTTTTGGACTCCAAGTGACGAAGATAACAAGAGCCACAGAAATCCAGCCGAAACCGTGAACTGCATTGTGTACCCATACTCCCGAAGTTGTGACCATGGCAATATACATGCCACCTAGACCGCAGATTCCGCCGCCTATGCAAGTGGCGAGATATTTGTAGCGGGTGACATTGATGCTAGCAGCATCCGCCGTTGCAGGATTTTCACCCACAGCGCGGAGATTGAGGCCGAAACGTGTGCGGTTTAGAAAGAAAGCCATGGCGATGGCGATTACTACAGCCAAGTAGACCAAGATGTTGTAACTGAAAAGCAAAGGCCCCAAAATAGGGATATCCGAGAGCAGGGGGATGCTTAAATTAGCAAAACCCTCCTGTGCGCGGCTGGAAATTCTCATAAAACCAATAGGGGAGTGACGGCCGAAAAACTCGCCGAAGAAGTTGCCAAAACCTACGCCGAAGATTGTCAGGGCCAAACCCGTGACATTTTGCTGAGTCCGCAGGGAAACGACCATCACGCTGTAAATTAAAGCACCGAAGGCCCCTATGAGAAAAGCACTGATAATAGAAACAATCACGGCCAAGAAGCCCGGCATATCAAAGCCAAACCCCATTTCCAGCAAAAAAACAGAAGCAATGCCTGAAACAGCGCCCATGAACATCATACCCTCGACACCCAAGTTGAGATTACCTGACTTCTCAGTCAAAATCTCACCCAAAGTGCCGAACAATAAGGGAGTCCCGGCCAGAACGGCAGCGTTAATAAAGAGGATGAAAGTATCCATATCTAGTTACCACTCCTTTCCTTCGGTTCTTTCCTGTTGCGGAAAATAACACGGAAGTTGATGAAAAACTCACACGCTAACATGAAAAACAAAATGATGCCAATAAGTACGGCGGAGAATGTGGCAGGGATTGCAAAAACCGTCTGAATACGCAGCGCGCCGCGCTCTAAAGTGGCAATAAACAGAGCTACGATAATCATAATCGGCGGACTCAGATGGGAAATCCACGCAACGGTGATGGCTGTAAAGCCCACGCCGCCGGCAGTGGATTCATTGAGGGTGAAGTCCGCACCTGAAACCTGCATGAAACCGACAAAACCTGCGATTGCACCGGAAATGAGCATAGTGCGCACGATGACGCGCCCTACATTCATGCCTGCATACCGGGCGGTATTTTCACTCTGGCCGACTACGGTGAGCTGGTACCCCTGCTTGGAACGGGTTATGTACAGGTAGACCAGTATTGCCAGAACAAGCACCATAATCCAGCCGATATGTATTCCGAACACCTGGGGCAGGCGTGCAGCGTGATCAAACCTATCAATCTGCGGATGCCCGGTGGTGCCCGGGATCTGCCATGAGGGCACAGTCTGCAAAAACTTTACAAACTCAAGGGCGACATAGTTTAACATCAGAGTGAACAGAGTTTCGTTTGTTCCCCACTTAGCGCGGAAAAGGGCAGGGATTAACCCCCAGATCCCGCCGGCGACTGCACCTGCAAGCCCCATCACCACTATAAGAAGTGGGCCGGGCATATTACCGACATGAAACAGGGCAAAGTAGGAAGCGGCAATACCGCCTATTAAAATCTGCCCTTCCGCACCTATGTTCCAAAAACGCATTTTGAAAGCCATGCCTACGGCCAGCGCGGCACCCAGCAGGGGAATGGCAGTGCGCACGGTTTGGGTAAAGCCTATGCGGCTGCCGAAGGCACTGTCAATCATTTCAGCGTAGACTGCAATAGGATTTTGCCCCAGAGCCAAGATTAAAAGGGAACCGACGACCAAGGCGCTGAGCAGCCCAGCTGCGCGTACCAGCCAGGCCTTATGCTGCGGGATTGTGTTGCGGCGGGCTATGCGGATGAGCGGGACGAAACGGTCGGTAGAAAGAACTTGCTCTTTACTCATTTGGCACCTCCTCACCGGCACTTGGGACAGACATCATTAAAAGCCCTACCTCTTCCTTAGTGGCGGTAGCCGCATCCACTATGCCGCTAACCTCTCCGCCGCAAAGAACTAAGATGCGGTCTGTAAGCTCCAAGAGTACATCCAGATCCTCGCCGACAAACAAAATAGCCACACCGCGCTTTTTCTGCTCATTGATGAGGTCGTAAATAGTATAAGATGAATTAATATCTAAGCCCCGCACAGGATATGAAACTATTAACACACGCGGGGCGGAGGCGATTTCACGCCCGATAAGAACCTTCTGAACATTGCCACCCGACAGCCGCCGTACAGGAGTGGAAACCCCGGGAGTTACAATGGAGAGCTGCTCAATTAAAGTTTCTGCCAAGCTGCGGGACTGCTTGCGGCTGGCGAAAGGCCCGCGGCTCTTGTCGTAGTGGCGGAGCATGACATTTTCGGTCATGCCCATGCCGGCTACAAGCCCCATGCCCAGACGGTCTTCGGGGACGAAGGCAAGTGTTATGCCCATGTCGCGGATGGCCTTGGGGGACTTGCCGACAATGTTCGTAACCTCTTTTTCCCCAGGGCTGTACATAACCGTGCCTGCTGAAACGGGGCATAGGCCCGCCAGAGCCTCACAAAGCTCCTTCTGGCCACTGCCGGCGACACCTGCGATGCCGAGAATTTCCCCTGACTGCAAAGTGAAATTTACATCCTTTAAGGCCTTCACTCCGTCCTCTGTCAGACAGTTAAGGCCTGACACTTGCAGACGGTCTTCTTTATTTTCAATAACCGGTCGGTCGATTTTTAGGCTGATTGAACGGCCCACCATCNTCTCGGTGAGCTCCTG
>WQRL01000303.1 GCA_009786775.1 Oscillospiraceae bacterium | reverse complement strand
AGCAAAATGTAAGCCCTCAGACAGCCAGGAACAGGCTCGGAGGCTTTATGTTCTCAGGGGAGGATGTCTTTAAGTTTGTCGGTGATTTATCAGGCGGTGAAAAGAGCCGCCTTAGGCTCTGCATGCTAATGGATTCGGAGATAAACCTCTTGATTTTGGACGAGCCGACAAATCACCTCGATTTGCCTTCCCGTGAATGGATAGAAAATGCTGTGGATGAATACGGTGAAACTCTCCTGTTCATCTCCCATGATAGATATTTTATTAACCGCTTTGCAACGCGCATTTGGGAGATTGAAGATGGGGTTTTCACGGATTTTCTGGGGACATTTGAGCAGTATATCGCAGCTAAAGAGTCAGGCAAAACAAAGGAATCCGACACTAAAGCCATAAAAAAAGAACCCTCTGCAAAGGCTAAGCTCAAGCGCAAGCCCAGCGATTTACAGAAGGAACTTAGAAAAGTTGAGCGGGATATTGAGAAGCTGGAACAGGAGATTGCCCGGATTGGAGGGGCGCGTGAAGAATTTTCAAGTGATTACGAGAAGCTAATGGAGCTCGATGAGCAGGAGCGTGCAGCCCATGAGGCCTTAGACATCTTGATGGCACAGTGGGAGGACCTTGCGTAGGTCGCGGTGGCCTGCGCCTAACTAAAGGGATTTCTCCCGCTCAGCCTGTGAGGGGCGAAGATAGCTAGGCTCTAGTTCAAGTGCTGATGTGGGTTTTGAGGCTGCAGCAGCCAGCGCCACCCCATAAGCTGTTTGATAGCGCATGAGTGCCGGTGCTAACAGGCAGGATACGCCTGCCCCAGCAAGGAAATCATATGAAAGACAAGCTCCGTCACCAACCAAGTAAGTGGGCGTGTCAAAAGTTTTAAGCACCGCAGACAAATCCTCAAGTGATATAGCTCTGTCCTCACAGAGCCTGACAGGGCGGCCATCTTGCCACTTAAACAGGGCATTGTAAACCTGGCTGCGCCGTGCGTCCATAACAGGGCAGATTACCAGCTCCTTATGCTCCGTTTGAAAAGCCATAGCTTCAAGAGTTGAAACGCCGCAAACAGGTTTATCTGCGCCCCAGGCCAGGCCGTTGGCAGCAGAAACCCCTATGCGGACTCCTGTAAATGACCCTGGCCCTCGGGAAACGGCGATTAAGTCCATATCTGCAACCGACAATTCAAGATTTTTTAGCAAATCCTCAGCCATGGCAAGCAACGTGCGGCTATGGGTGAGGCCGCTGTTTTGAAAATATTGCCCCAGCAGGACGCCATCTGCACACACGGCAGCAGATGCGGGTTTTGCAGACGAATCCATAGATAGTACAAGCATTTAGTGGTGTATCTCCTATTTTTACTTTAAGTGTTCCAGCCCTGAAATCTCAAGCTGCCGCCTGTCATCTCCGAGGCTTTCAAGCCTTACGGTGACCGTTTCCGGCGGGAATGCCCCAGGGACTTTCTCGCTCCACTCGACGGCACAAACGCCTCCGCGCTCAAGATAGTCATCCCATCCAATATCAAAAAGCTCAGCTTCGCTCTCCAGCCTGTACATGTCAAAATGAAACAAGGGCACCGGGCCGGGATATTCATTGACTATAGTAAAGGTCGGGCTGGATACGTTCATGGCTATTCCTAGGCCTTTAGCCAGTCCGCGCGTAAAAGCAGTTTTGCCTGCTCCGAGATTTCCATAAAGGGCGACTACACTGCCGGGTTTAAGGCTTCTTCCTAGTTTTTCTCCCTCAAGGGCGGTATCATTTTCACTATTTGTTATAATAATCATCTGCTTACAATACCACGCTTTGGGCATTAAATAAAGCCTAAAGGTTTACGAATCCGGAAAAAAATGTTATAATAAAAGTACTACAGTAGTATTTAGATACAAAATTTGAGGACTTTATCTAATGGTATTTTTTAGGGCGATAGCCAAGTTTTTCCGTGAGGCAGATATATTTTTGCTTGCACTTAGCCTGTTTAGCACTGCTTATGGCATGGTGCTCATCAACAGCATCACACGAAATGCCGTCGGCGGAAATCACATAAATGTTCAGATAGGTGCGGCTGTAATAGGGCTGCTTTTGTTTGTGTTATTTTCCTATGTAGATCTCGATATCATTGCAGACAAGTCTGTATTTCTCCTTATATTCAGCGTTTTGTTTATTTCCACGCTGATTTTTTGGGGAGAAGGCGGCGAAGAGGCGGGAGTAGGCAACAATGCGTGGCTTCGTTTTTTTGGAATAGGCATTCAGCCGGCAGAGGTTGTCAAAATCCCCTTTATCATTATTATTGCAAAAATGATTTCTACCTTCAAGGAGCGCAGAAAGCTAAACAATTTCCTATACTTAATTCAAATCGTTGCTGTTTTTGGGATTTTGTTCGGTTTGATTCTAGGCGTTTCAGAAGACCTAGGTTCAGCAGTTGTGTATGTCTTCATTCTCTTGGTAATGCTTTTTGTAGGCGGCGTGAAACTACGGTGGTTTCTTCTGGGAGGAGCTGGGGTGGTGGCAGCGTTTCCTTTTCTATGGAATATGTTGGAGCCTTTTCAGAGGGGCAGGATACAAGCACCATTTGTAAGGTTTTTTCCGGACTTGCTCACAGCGGAGGAATATGCAATCTTCGCATGGCAGGTAGGGCGGAGCCAGGCTGCAATTTCCAACGGAGGCGTTTTGGGAATGGGGCTGGGAAACGGCGACTTTACACAGCGGTGGGGGTCGATACCTGCACATCACACCGACTTTATCTTTGCTGCGGCAGGGGAGGAATTTGGCTTTGTGGGTTGCATCTTTATTGTGCTGCTGCTGGTTATGACCACCATAAGATGTGTTTACGTGGGGGCCAAGTCCAACAATACCCTCGGGCTTTTGGTCTGCACGGGAATTGCAGCCATGCTCATTATCCACTCGGTCATAAACATCGGCATGACACTGGGAATTATGCCTGTAATTGGAATAACCCTCCCGTTTTTCAGTTATGGCGGCTCTGCCATAGTAACATGCCTTGCGGCCATGGGGATTGTTTCAGGGGTTAAAATGCGGCCAAAACCATCGCGCTTTAGAACTCTTTAGGAGCGGCAGACAATAATATTACAAAATAAAAAGGGTTTTACTTACTTTTTGCGTAAAAGATTAATATAGGGAATTTTCATGGCGGGGAAGGTGTGGTTATTATGAGATGCCCCAGAGAAGAAAGACTAGAGCTC
>WQRL01000302.1 GCA_009786775.1 Oscillospiraceae bacterium | reverse complement strand
ATATTTTCGTAAACCCCACCTTGGAGGATAACTTCCCGACTACGAATCTAGAAGCACTGGCTTGCGAAACCCCTGTCATAACCTATAGAACCGGAGGCAGTGCTGAGAGCCTTGATGAGAGTTGCGGGATTACTGTGGAAAGAGGTGACTTCGAGGGCTTGAGAGCTGCGGTTGAGTCTGCTAAAGACAACCGGATTAGCCCTGAAGCCTGCCGTGAAAGGGCTTTGAAATATAGTAAAGAGCACATGCAAAGGGAATATCTGAAGCTGTATTGAGTTTACAGGAGGGACAGATGCGGCCGCTCTGTTGCGTGCTGCACTGCATATCCCTTGTATCTATGCAGTTTTTCTGGTATATTAATCTCGTGAGCATATGTGCTTCGTTGGAGATGAGAAATGAAACTTAGTTTATTGGGGAGCATTGGCTCCAAAACACGTCACCGCAAGATTTTGTTGATGCTTGCGGACTTTTTGTTAATCACGCTTAGCTACCTTGCCTCGTGGATGGTGCTTATGCGCATAATTGATTTTGCAGATTATTATTTAACTCTGATTCTTAGTGCCGTCAGCTTTATTATAATATTTTTGCTGGTGTTTTTGTTTTTAGGAATGTATGGCAGCCTGTGGAGGTATGCCGAGGCGCATGAATTTCTCAAGTGCCTGCTTGCAACAGTCCTGGCTGCGGGGATTTTTATTACGATAACATGGTTTTGGCTCAGGCCTCCGTTTGTGGCGGCTAGGGTTCCTATCATCGTATACTTTCTGTCGTCAATGATGGCGGGCATCAGTACTTTGTTTTTGCGCATGGCGTACAGAGCCTACAGAACTACCAGAACCGGGCGCAAATCTTCGGCAGACAAGTTAAAAGTGATGATAGTGGGAGCGGGGGAGACAGGTAATGCTGTGCTTTTAGACCTGTACCGTGAACCCAAGCGGCGCTACGAGGTGATTTGCTTCGCCGACGACGACATAAATAAAGTCGGCAGGAAAATTCAGAGAGTCAAAGTTGAGGGGACGACGGAAGAAATCCCCAAAATAGCGAGCAGGCTGGGCATTGATGTAATAATTCTTGCAGTTCCCAGCGCATCAAATGCGGACAAGAGCCGGATATCTAATATCTGCGCCAAGACCAAGTGCCAGCTAAAGAAGGTTCCTGACCTATATTCGCTTGTTACAGATGCCACCTCTATAATGGCGCAGATTACGGATGTGAGCATAGATGACCTTCTGGGCCGCGACGTGGTGGACGTGGGGGTTCAGAAGTCTGACTACTTATCAGGAAAGACTGTATTAATAACCGGTGCCGGCGGCTCAATTGGCTCAGAGCTCTGCCGTCAAGTGCTCAGCCAGAGCCCAGGGAAGCTGGTCATGGTCGATATAAGTGAAAATAACCTATATGACATCCAGCAGGAACTTTTGCGTACAAGGGGCCAAAGGAAAAGCATTCAGTTATTTGCGGAAGTGGCATCTGTGCGGGACGAGAACAAGATGGACCTGATATTTGAGCGCTACCGGCCACAGGTAGTCTACCACGCTGCGGCTCACAAGCATGTGCCGCTCATGGAGTTTTCGCCTGAGGAAGCGGTTAAAAATAATGTTTTCGGCACTCTAAACGTCGCCCGCTGTGCAGACCGGCATGATGTGGGGCGCTTTGTGATGATCTCTACTGACAAGGCAGTTAACCCAATAAATGTTATGGGTGCCACCAAGCGCATATGTGAAATGGTCATTCAGTCGATGCAGCAAGTGAGCAATACCGAGTTTGTCGCGGTGCGCTTCGGAAATGTCCTAGGGTCAAACGGTTCTGTGATTCCGCTATTTAAGGATCAAATAGCTGCCGGAGGGCCTGTGACTGTGACCCACCCGGATATAATCCGCTACTTTATGACAATCTCCGAAGCGGTTAGCCTGGTTCTGGTTGCGGGGGAAATGGCCAAGGGCGGCGAGATTTTTGTTCTCGATATGGGAGAGCCTGTAAAGATTTTAGATTTGGCTGAGTCGCTTATACGCCTCTCAGGCTATGAGCCGTATAGGGATATAGGAATAAAATTTGTGGGTCTGCGCCCGGGAGAGAAACTCTACGAGGAACTCCTTATGGATGAGGAAGGGCTCAACAAGACTCGGAATCAAAAAGTGTTTATCGGTTCGCCAATAAATATTTCGCCTGAATATTTGTTCAAATCCCTACAGGAACTCAAGACATATGCCGAGAAAAATGATGCGGAGGAAATACTCAAAACGCTCCATGAGCTTGTGCCGGAGTATGGCGAGATGGAAAGTGTTTCAGTTTGGGAAAAGATTATTTCAAAAGGTTCGCTTGGAAGCGAATAAGGAAGGGAGTGTCATTATTATGAAAAAAATTAGGAGTGCAGGCTGTTTGCTGCTGATACTATTAGTTGTTTTGACTTTAATCCCGAGGGAACCTGCACAGGCCTTGGGGGACTCTAGTTCTGCGGTAAGCGCAGGTAGTGCGCATTCGCTGTTTTTAGATGAGCATGGCGTGCTATGGGGATGGGGCGACAATATCCAAGGGCAGCTCGGCGACGGCACATTTGTAAGCCGTCGCGAGCCGGTGAAAATTATGGACGAAGTAACCATGATTTCTGCGGGAGACAGGTATAACCTGGCAATCAGGGCGGATGGCAGCCTGTGGGCTTGGGGTCAAAATGACCGTGGGCAGCTCGGTGACGGTACTACCATAAACAGAAACAGGCCTGTGAAAGTTATGGAGAATGTTATCTATGCTACCGCCGGCTGGAAACGCATTGAGGACGGCCTTACAGAACGGTCTCAGGCAAACCTCTGGGTTCACTCCATGGCAATAATGGGCGACAACAGCCTGTGGGCCTGGGGCGATAATTTGGCAGGGCAGCTTGGCGACGGCACAATTATAAACAGGCACAGGCCTGTAAGGGTTATGGAAAATGTGTCGGCAGTGTCGTCGGGCAGCATGTTTACCATGGTAATAAGAACAGATGGCTCTTTGTGGGCCTGGGGTCAAAATGACAGGGGTCAGTTTGGAAATGGCACAACCACAAACAGCCGCCAGCCACTGAGGGTTATGGACGGCGTAGAGGCTGTGTTTGCAGGCGACTCTTACTCTATGATAATTATGGGCGACGGCTCACTGTGGGCTATGGGGCAAAACGACAGGGGTCAGTTTGGAAATGGCAACCGTATAAGCAGCCGCT
>WQRL01000301.1 GCA_009786775.1 Oscillospiraceae bacterium | reverse complement strand
CCGCCATACCGGCTATGGAGGTGTCCTTAAAGAGTGTAATAAACTCGTTGCCAAGGGCGGGAAGGCTATTCTTAAAGGCCTGAGGCAGAATGATCTTGAACATAGTTTGAGCGTAGCTTAGGCCCAAACTGCGGCCGGCCTCAATCTGTCCCTTGTCAATGCTCAAAATGCCGCCCCTGAACACCTCGGACATATAAGCTCCGGAGTTAAAGCCGAAGGCGAGGCTGGCTACTAAAATGCCATTTCGTGAAGCCGCTAAGATGACGAAGTTCATAATGAGAAGCTGAACAACCAGCGGAGTGCCACGGATTATAGACACATAGACTTTGAAAACCCTGGTGATAATACGCACCATTATATACGGTTTGTCAGAGGTGTCGTTAACCACGCGGATGACTGCAATGGCAAGACCCAGAGCAATTCCGAGCAGTAGCGCAAAGAAGGCTATGGTGAGCGAAGCCTCTACGCCTGTAAGCCAAAGCGCCCATCTGTCATCTTGGACAAAAACCCTATAAATAGTGCGTTCGATGAATTCAAACATATATATACCAACTTTTTGTATTTCGTGAAAGCGACCGAGGGGATTACCCCTCGGCTACTTTGCAAAGTAACTACTAGCTATGAAGCTCTTACTAAAACGCGCTGGCCGGAGCTGAAGTATCCTTGCGAGAAATCGACAAACTCACGGCGGTCATCCCTTATAGTCATGCCAGCCATTCCGAAGTCTACTTGTCCGGTTTGAACAGACATGATGATTGCATCAAAACTCATATCAACGATTTCAATGTAATAGCCCAAAATATCGCCTATGGCTTGTGCGAGGCAGGGGTCAAAGCCTACAATACGGCCGCCTTCCCAAATTTCAAAGGGAGGAAACCCCGCGCTGGTGCCCATGCGCAGTGTGCCGTTTGGATGAGCTGTGCCCGGAGGGCTTACATATCTGGCGCCGTTTTCGGTGTCGTTTTCAATCCAGTAAGCATAAATTTGGTCAAAAATCCCATTAGCGCGCAGGGTGTTTATTGCGCCGTCAAACAATGCGGTGTAGTGACTGCCTAATGGAAACGCGATGCCGTAATATTCCTCTGTCAACTGGCCGTCAAGAAGTACAAGGCGCCCGTCGTTTTCACTTACAAATTCATAGCCCGGCAGAACGTCGATGATAACGGCGTCAATTGAGCCGGCGAGAAGTGCCATTACAGCGTCGGCAAACAGCGGAAATGCGTCAACTTGGGCGTCGGGAAAATTCTCGTTTGCAAATATATGGCCTGTGGTGCCGTTTTGGACTCCTATGTGTGCCTCTGCGACATTATCCAGTGTGATAACTGCGTTGTCATCGTTACCGCAAGCGGCAAGAGCAAGTGTCAGCGTCAGGGCAAGTGCGATTACTAATACTTTTTTCATTTTTTTATTCCTCCTAGTGTAATTGTAGATAATTATACAGTATGGGTGAATAAAATGCAATATGAAAAATACACAATTCCGTGGGGGTTTGAGAGCGTTGGGGTGTGTAATAATCACGGTTTGCGCAAGGTGTTTGCGCAAACCGTGAGTGTGGTTATATATGCGGTATTAATGGAATATTATTCATCAGGAGTGTCGTGCGGCTCCCTTTCAGGGGGAGGGGGTTCCGGCGGAGGTGGCATAAAGAAGAAGATGTCATCTTGTGGAGGCGGGTCTCCGTCTGAAGGCGGCACATTCGCGGGAGGCTGCCCAGGAATGTAACCTGGTGTGCCAGGGGTGCCTGGTGGTATATCAGGTGCACCAGGTGTGCCTGGCGGTATATCGGGTGTGCCAGGTGTGGTATCCGGAGGCGGGAAGGTGAAAATATCATCATCTATAGGTGCGTCCGGATCTGTGGGGTCTTCGGCCTGCTCTCCAATCCAGCTATATATAAATACTATATTATTTCTGTTAGGATCTGTTGAAAGGGTGATTGTCGCCGAGGACTCGCCGACTATGAGGTAGTTGTCGAGATGCGGGGCGTTTACAGTTACGGTGCTGCCCAAAGTGCCGGTGTGATTATGTACCATGATAGTATTGCCCATGACATCAAGAAGGGTGACTGTATATGAGGCTGCCTGTACGCCCATTGTTGACGGCCGGTCAACTATGGTAGGCTGTGTAAACTGAGCGGAAGGCAGGTCAGCATGGATTGGCGCCATTACGGATCTAAATATGCGCGCTGCTGGATTACCTTCTGATCTCATTCTTGTAGGTCTGTCAAAGCCTGTCCAGACAGCCGCCACATAGTGGGGGGTAAATCCTACAAACCAGCGGTCCATGCTGTCGGTAGAAGTTCCTGTCTTACCGGCGGTAGGCATTCCGCCGCCTATGTTTGCCAGGCCGCCTGTGCCATTTGTGACGGCATCTATTAGCATGGAGGTCATCATGTTTGCGTTATTCTCGCTCATTGCCTGGACACCGCGGGGAGGGTTATCAAGGAAAATTTCTCCGTTCCGGCGGTAAATTCTTGAATAGGTGCGCAGCTCCATGCGTTCGCCGCCATTAGGGAATGTGGTAAAGGCCGAAGCCATCTCACGCACTGTAGCACCATTTGTAAGCTGGCCTGCCGCCAGAGGTGCATAGTCTTCGTCCGCAGGGCTTAGCTCAAATCCCAAGGCATCCCGCATGAAGTTAAATCCGGCTGTAGGGGTAATCTCGTCGAGTATAATAGCCGGAACCGTGTTGAGGGATAGCCTGAGGGCAGTCCGGACATCCACGATACCTCTATGTGTTCTGTCTGCATTTCTGGGAAACCAGTTTGTGCCCCTGAGCTCAGTGTTGTAGGTGTCGTTATAGCGGGTGTTTGGCGTGATATGCCCCATCTCAATTGCGGGGGCGAATACGGAAACTGGCTTTAGTGCCGAACCCGGAGGCCTGCGGGCCATAGTTGCACGGTTAAAGAGCATGTTGCTGGATTTCGTGCCGGTGCCCCCTGAAAGAGCCCTGATTGCCCCGGTGTGCGGATCTGCAATAACAATTCCTGACTGTAGGGGCTGCGTTGAGCCTGTTACTGTCGGAAGGTTTTCAGGGTTTTGGAAAACCTCATCGACTATAGCCTGCATGTTTAAGTCAATAGTAGACATGATTCTCAACCCGCTGGTATACAGATACCTGGTTGCAAGCTGCGGGCTGATGCCCCTCTGCTCTCCCAAGTCGCGCACTATATCACGTATTATGGCCTCTTCAAACCATGTGTAAATTCTGCGTGTAAC
>WQRL01000300.1 GCA_009786775.1 Oscillospiraceae bacterium | reverse complement strand
GCCTTTTTCCGCAATTTCGCCTGCTATCACTAATGCGCTGCGCTAGGTCGTCCGTACCCGCAACGCCTTCGCCCCTGAGCGCCAGGCCTAGTGCAGTGGGTGTTTGTGAGCTTGTGAACTTGCGTTAACAAAATGTTCACATGTGCCGATGGGTATGTGTGTTAAAATGTCAGCTAGGCTGCGTCAGTGGCCAAGCGTTGTAATTTAATAAGCCCCTGTTTGTACTCCCGAAGTTAGCGGTAGACCCAGCAATTGCCAGCATGTAAAAATTTTTTACAAGAGGTGTTGACAAAATGCGGTTTCGTGACTCAATTTTAAGAGCAGAGCAGAGCAGAGCAGAGCAGAGCAGGCCGAAATCCTGCTATTTTTGGTTGCCACAAAATGAAATAAAGACGGTTAATCCGGCATTTACTGCGGGGTTAGCCGTTTTTTGATGGCTGCGGTTATGAAAGAGCAAATAAAACAAAGAGAGGAGGGTTATGATTCCGGTACTGAATGCCCACTGTGTATGCTGCGTAATAGCTGCACTATCAAATATTAATTGAAAGGAAAGACAAAATGTTGAGAAATAAACTAACAAAAATCCTTTGCGTTTTATTGATTGTGGTGCTCCTGTCTGGTATGATTGGCGGAACAGGCATGGTCACAAACGACTCGGCATACCAGCCGCTGCCAACAATGTTTAACGGTGTTCCCGTCATAGACATTATAGATCCAGTAGACCCAGCAAACTTTACGCAACTTGGTATAGATTTGGTGGACTCCAACCAAGTGACTGTAATTTTCCAAGGTAACGGCCATACAGGCGGCCAAGTGCCGGGGAACCTGGTTGTAACGACTCCTGATACATTTACGTTTCCTGATGCAAGAAACACTTTATTCCGCGCAGGCTATGACCTTGTTGGATGGCGGCACGCCATGGAGGGTGGGAGGTTATTTGCTCTCGGAGCAGTGTATGCGTTCGGGCCGGAGCGAACTGGAATATTCACTCTGAATGCTGAATGGGTTCGGCGTCCGATAGAGAATCCACCCTCGACTGTTATGATTAGATTTCATGCAGGTAGCGGAAGATTTCCGGTAGCCGGCAATCCTCAATATTTGTATTTTGAAAAAACTCCGGGCGCACTTATCGAATCCCTACCGCCAAATCCTGTTAGAGCTGGACATAATTTTGGCAGATGGTATACGACTCAGGTTGGCGGTAGCCCTATTATACCCGGGGAAACGAGAGTCCCGAATGGTAACTGGACATTCTGGGCGAGCTGGATTCCAGCAGCACCTGCGGATGTTACACTAATGCTTAACTGGAATTTTCCCCGTGGAGGTGCTCCCGGTGAGATGGTGGTTCCAAGGTCAGTGGTGTTGAGGGATAATTATTACCGCGAACTTTCAGAAATGTTGATTTATAACTTGAGAAGCATAGAGGATCCCAATATTCCGAGACGCGTCTTTCCGAGGCCTATAGGGTGGTTTACAGCGAGCGAAGGGGGTACACGTGTCACTCCAACTACATTTTTTACTGAGGATACCGAAATATTCATCAGATGGACAGATCCGCAGCGGCATTGGGGAGGTTGGTATCCCGATAGAAGTCCAGCATGGTATCCGAATGTAAGGATTACTTTGAATTTGAGTGCTGTAAAAGGTCATGATTGGTATGATTACATTCTTCGGGGAACGCGAAACTGGCATAATGACTCACGTAATCCAGTTAGTATTTTGCCAAACCCTAACTCAAGAAACAATGTCATTATATATGAGAAAGTGCCGGTAGATGACCTAGGAGGGGAATATATGGCGTGGCTGTCTACAATAAATGCTGTAGAAACAAGGTTAGAGCCGTTTAACATTTATTTTAACGAGAGCATGATGGATAGTTCCTTTAACCGGACCTATATAGGACGGCCGGATGCTACAATCGCAAGGCAAGTGGAGAGCGTAATGGCACATGAAATAGGGCATGCTGTAGGGCTGGCAGACGGCGTATATCTGGGAGGAAGGTCGAATGCAAGTCTGATGAACTCTGGCAGAAATCGTATGGTTGTGCGCGGTCCACAGGAGTTCGATAACGAGGGTGTCCGCTGGATTTACAACTAAGATATATAGAAGGAGGTATTGTCATTAACATGAGAAAACATATATTAATAATAATCATGCTTGTAGTGCTTATACTGATATTAGCGTCTTGTTTTGCGCAAGTGTCTGAAGTGAACAGCGATGAAATAGCTGCGGAGAGAACGGCAGAAAGGCAACGGATACTGGATGAGCTTCCGCCCCCCACGATACTTGCGGAAACGGCATACTTTCAATCTATCGACAGTCTTGCATATATGTTATCGGGAGCTCTAGGTGGCTATCCGCTGATAATAAGAGTTGAGGTGCTTGATGAGGGCTGGGAAGAGTTAGAAGAATCGCGTTCAACACTATGGCGCGTATGGATACGCAATTTGAGAGTGACTGAGGTATTCTTGGGAGACGTTCAGGTCGGAGAAGTTCTTCGGCTTAGACAGACGATTTACCGCAAAACGCCTTTGTTGCCCGGAGATGATGTAATAATGTTTGTTGTTTCAGCTGGGAATATCATTGTATCGCTCAACGCTGTTCAATCAATGTATTTAGTGCCGCCTGAGATAGACATGTCGCAAGTAATTATAAACGGTGACTTGTCTATGAATCTACCAAGCGGTACAGTTTTTGAGTCAGTGCATCCGCAGAACCGGCTTGTTTTGACCATAGAGGATTTAGGGAAGATTGTGCGCGGAGAGATGCCGGCACCAAGGCCTGAACCGCCTCCGCCTCCTGAGCCGACAATAAGGTTAAGCCAGACTCGGTGGTGGCCTGGTGCTGCCGCTTCATCAACGGTTGTAGAGGTTGATACTGATTTAGGGAGGTGGTACACAGATGTATTTGTGTTCGCTGACTATGATTGGCTCTTTGTAGAGCAGTCAGGCGATACTCTGGTGATTAGGGTTGATGAAAATCTTTCAGAGTACCCAAGAATTGGTATGGTTGATATAATTTCAGGTGATGACGTCCGTGGCGTAGTGGTAACACAAAGCAACGAAGAACTAACCAGCCGGCTCAGTTTTTATGTGGTTGGGGAGCCGGGTAATGGGTTTGAGGAGTTGCGGGGCTTTGGTGTCTATGGTGCAGCGGGTGCTGATAATGATGGCCCGTCAGTAAGCCCGCTTCTTATAACTCCGGCGTTTCCGCCGGTGTTTGTGCAGCCTCC
>WQRL01000299.1 GCA_009786775.1 Oscillospiraceae bacterium | reverse complement strand
GCGGCTGCCGCGAGCCAAACCCAGTACTTCATTGATTGCATCGCTTACTCCTCCTGACATGGTTTTCAAATTATCTATGAAAAACGTGCTGCTGGTTACGGCATTCACGATGCGCCGTTATGAGGATGGGGTTATCTATCTGGCATTCCAGATGAGTATTGCTGCTGCAATAGCGGCATTTAGCGACTCACACTCAGGTGAGATGGGGATTAAGACCTTCTCATCGCACAGAGCCAGCACATCAGGGCTAAGCCCGCGGCCTTCACTGCCGATTGCTATAAGTGCGTTTTTTAGGTTAACTTCCGTGACATCCACGCTGCCGCTGCCCAGCGATGCACCTACAAATCTAGTGCCTTTTTCCTTGAGCTGTTTTAGTTCGCTAGGGCTCATATAGCGGAAGGTCTGCCGGAATACGGCTCCCATGGAGGCGCGGATGGTCTTGGGATTGTACACATCTGCACAGGCTCCTGTGAGGATTATGTTATCAATGCTAAAGGCATTGGCAGTGCGCATGATTGTGCCTACATTTCCCGGATCCTGAAGTCCGTCGAGCAAGAGGCTTGTCCCTGTGGTACTGACCTCGTCACTTTTTTGCGGTATTTTGCAGGAAAATAGGACGGTTTGGGCATTTTTAAGAGGAGATATAGAGTTTATTATGCTGCTGTCTGTCAGGTAAACTTTAGTATCTAAAGGCAGTGGAAAAGGCAGGTGGTCACATGTAAGGACTGCAACTATCTCAGCTCCGCTCCTGTCTGCCTCCACTAATAGTTTTAGGCCGTCACATAGAAATTCCCCGCTTTCGGCGCGGTAATCCCTGTCAGTGCCGAGTTTCTTAAAATGCACGCACAACGGATTGCGCCTGCCTGTGATTTTCTCCATAATGCACCTCACTTTGTTGCTTTTCACCATCAAATTCTACATTTTGCGCTTTTTTATTTAGTAGTGATAAAAGCCGCACTTGGCGGCTTTTATTGCACTAGTCGTCAATAGGCTTCATCGTCGGGAAGAGAAGCACATCCCTTATAGAGGAATTGTTTGTAAGCATCATTACACATCTGTCAATGCCTATGCCAAGGCCTCCTGTGGGCGGCATGCCGTATTCAAGGGCATTTATAAAGTCGTCGTCCATCATGCCGGCCTCTTCGTCGCCTGCATCCCGGAGGGCAACCTGGGCCAGAAAGCGCCCCTTTTGGTCGATGGGGTCGTTAAGCTCACTAAAGGCATTGCCCATCTCGCTACAGCAGATAAACACTTCGTAGCGCTCTGTGAGCCTAGGGTCATCTTTTTTACGCTTTGCAAGCGGTGATACCTCAACGGGGTGGTCAATTATAAACACAGGCTGTATGAGCTTTTCTTCAACCCTCTGGTCAAAGCATTCGTACAGCAGGTCGCCCCATGTGGGGGTCTTGCCGTCGGGCATCTTCACCCCGATTGACGCAGCGGCCTTTATAGCGTCATCCGTGCTGGTAAATGACATGAAATCGACACCGGTGTGTTCCTTTACAGCATCAGCCATGGAAATGCGCGGCCATCCCGGAGTTAGGTCAAGCTCATGACCCAGCCACTCAGCTTTGTAAGTGCCCAGTATCTTCATTGCAGCGGAAGATAGCAGCTCTTCAAACAAGTCCATTATGTCGTGGTAATCAGCATATGCTTCATAGAGCTCAACTGTGGTAAACTCAGGGTTATGCTTCGTACTGATTCCTTCATTGCGGAATATGCGTCCAATTTCGTAAACCCGCTCAATACCGCCGACTATGAGCCTCTTTAGGTGGAGCTCAGTGGCAATCCGCAGGTACATATCCAGCCCGAGAGTGTTGTGGTGGGTTATAAATGGCCTGGCAGATGCTCCGCCTGAGATGGTGTTTAAAACAGGGGTTTCCACTTCCATGTAGCCGCGGGCATCAAGGAAGGAGCGGACGTGCGATATAAACTTACTGCGGATTTCAAATGTTTTGCGCACATCGGCATTCATTATTAGGTCAACATAGCGCTGACGGTACTTGAGTTCCGTGTTTGTCAGGCCGTGAAACTTCTCAGGCAAGGGGCGCAGTGACTTTGCCAGAAGCACAACGCTCTTACAGTGGATGGATATCTCCCCCATCCTGGTCTTAAATACAAAGCCTGTAATGCCGACGAAATCCCCTATATCGCTCTTCTTGACGTCGCCGAAGGTTTCTTCACCCACATCATTTAGTTTGATATAAAGCTGAATTCTGCCTCTATCGTCCATTATGTCAAGAAATGTGGCTTTGCCCATTTCCCGTTTTGCCATAATCCTGCCGGCCATAGTTACATCTTTACTTTCAAAGGCTTCAAAATCGTCTTTGACATCAGATGAATATGCGGTGCGGGAGAATTTTGTTATTTCAAATGGGTCGCGGCCCTCGTCCTGGAGTGCCTTTAGTTTGTCTCTTCTAACCTGGAGGATTTCAGACAGAACTTCTGCTTCGTTTTCTACTTCTAAAGTGGTTTCTTCGCCAGACATGTATGGCCACTCCTTTCGATAATTTAGGATATTTTTATAATCTCGAACCTTAGGGTTCCTGCTGGTGCTTCAATTTCGATGATGTCGCCCACTTTGCGTTCCATGAGCCCTTTGCCAAAAGGTGAGTCGTCGGAAATCCGAAGTATCGCAGGGTCTGCTTCCTGAGAGCCGACAATCTCATATGTTTCCTCTTCATTTTCGCCGAGGTCGCGTACTGTGACCTTGCTGCCTATGCCGATTATATCGGTTTTTGCAGAGGCTTTTACTATTTCGGCATTATCAATGAGGTTTTTAATTTCGGCAATTTTGGAGTATAGCTTGCCCTGCTCGGTTTTGGCATCGTCATACTCGCTGTTTTCAGTAAGATCGCCAAAGGAACGCGCTTCCTTAATGAGCTGAGCAACCTCTTTTTCCCTTACTGTTTGAAGATAGTGGAGCTCGTCCTTTAGCTGCGCAAGGCGCTCTTCGCTCATCTTATATTTTGCTTCCTTAATCATTTGCTTTGGTTCCTTTCAGCAATCATATTGAATATTTGCCAGCATTTTGCTTAACATACACACAAACAAAAAGCCCAACTATATCCACATGTGGATATTGGACGTTTGCAGCTAAGCGCCTGCTCTTGTTAATTAAGGTATTATATGATGTTATTCACAGTTTGTCAATAAATATTTAGCCATTTTTCAAGCAGAATTTGGCTCTGGTGAGTTGACAAAGTAAGTGCAACCCCCGTTGGAAAAGATAGTT
>WQRL01000298.1 GCA_009786775.1 Oscillospiraceae bacterium | reverse complement strand
CTGGCGTATGGCATCGGCTCGCGGGTGATCTGGGTTCTCATCATCCGCGTCCGGCTGTTTGAGCGGAACTTGTGCAGATTCCCGGCCATCTCTTTTCCCAGCTCTTCGGCGCCGCATTGAGTCTGAGGCAAACGGACTGTAAATATCGAGCCAAGGCCTGGCTCACTTTCCACAGAAATACTGCCCTTCATTATATTGATAAGGTCGCGGGTTATACTCATACCAAGCCCGGTACCTTCGGTCGCACGATTGGCTGTTTCATTAAAACGCGCATAATCGTCATAAAGTCTGCTAATCTGTTCCTTTGACATACCCTGCCCGGTGTCCTTCACGGTGACGACAAGGAACACCTCATCATCATGTGAGGGCTCCACAGAAACAGCCAGCGTGACCATGCCCGACGCGGTATACTTGAACGCGTTGGAAAGCAGATTGTTAAAAATCTGCTTGATACGCAGCTCGTCGCCTAACAAGGTCGCGGGCAAATGCTCGTCTATGTTCAGCTCAAACGTGATCGGTTTACTGCCAACCCTCATCATGTTGAGCTGCGCGGTATCGCTGACGAGGCTCGCAATTTCGTATTTGCCGATTGCAAGTTCCATCTTGCCGGCCTCTATTTTTGAGAGGTCAAGAATGTTGTTGATGATACTGAGCAGCAAGTCTCCGGAGGCATATATCCTTTCAAACGCTTCCCTGACGCTTAGTTCCAGCGATTCTTCCTGAAGCTGTATCTCCGCGATACCCAGGATAGCGTTCATCGGCGTCCGGATTTCATGACTCATTCGGCTTAAAAAGGAGCTTTTCGCTTTATTGGCATTGTCGGCTTCCTGCCTCTGCCGCTCGATCTCCTGTATCAGCTTCTTATTCTCCTGCAGTTGTTGTGTACGTTCCAAATGCGCCTTGATCCGGTTGACGAGGACAGACGCGGAAAATGGTTTTGTGATAAAATCAACCACACCCATCTCGAAACCCCGGGCTTCCACAGCGGCGTCTCTCGTACTGGTGATGAATATGACCGGGATATCCGCATGAGTTTTCTTTAGAATGTTAAGCGCCGCAAATCCGTCCATTTCAGGCATTACTATATCCAGCAAGATCAGGTTGGGAACTATCTTTTCCATACTCGTGAACATTTCAGCCGCCGACATCAGGGGTATAACCTGATAATGTTCCCCCAGCACTTTTTCCGCAATGTTAAGGTTCATTTTGCTGTCATCTACAACATAAATCGTTTCCTGCGCGGGAAACTTCGTTGCATTATGCATCTCCTCACTCCTTCATGTCCGCCGGCAGTGTGTTAAACCGAGTATTTTTTATCGCAAATATTATCCTGAATTGATATTTTATTCATCGCAAATACTACCCCAATATGGTTTTTTTTATGGTGAGATTATATTTTACATCGAAAAAAAATACAATATGCTCCAGCACAGGAAAATATAATCGCAGGACAAATCTCTATTATACGCAATAAATCCAAAATCAATGGTGGTGTTTATAATGTACGCAATCCCCTGCCGGTACGGGAAGCTGCATCGCGCGCCGCACTGGCAAGCGGCACGCAGGGGAGGTCATTCTAGAGTAATAAATCTCATACTTGTCAATGTGGGAGCGCAAGCCCCCTCAGCCAGCTTACGACTCATACTGTGTCAAAACTATCCAGGGGTAGCTGTTTAAAAAGCCTGGTGATATGATTGGACATGGATTACATCTGCGGAGAGGATCGAGAACAGGCGGCAATGCTTCCAGACAGCATAGAAGATTATGTGGACAACAATAATTCGGTTAGGGTAATAGAGGCGTACATAAACAGCCTGAATGTAATTGAAATGGGGTTTAAAAGCGCCAGCCTCAAAGAAACCGGCCGTCCGCCCTATGACCCGAAGGACCTATTAAAGCTATATGTATACGGATATCTGAATAAGATACGCTCGTCCCGCCGGCTGGAAAATGAAACGAAACGGAATCTTGAAGTGTTATGGCTGTTACGCCGTCTATCGCCGGATCATAAAACGATAGCCCGTTTTCGGCGCGATAATACCGGGGCATTGAAAGAGGTGTTTAAAAGTTTTGTTGGATTATGCGTGAGGCTTGTGCTGTATGGGAAGGAACTGATAGCGATAGACGGGAGCAAGTTCAAAGTAGTGAACAGCGGCTTGAAAGCCATATCAATGAATACCTTTCAGAACTTAAGAGGATAGATGAAGAAGAAAACGCCGTTGAGGGGGAAAGGACAGCAGGGGAAATAACNGCCATAGTCAAGGAACTTAAGGAAAAAAAAGAAAGATACAAGGGATATGCGGAAGAGTTTGGCCGTACCGGAGAAACGCAGAAATCCCTTACTGATAAAGAGAGCCGCTTGATGCTGTCAAACGGGAAAATGGAAGTATGCTACAACGTGCAGACAGCGGTAGACGCCAAAAACAAGCTGACAGCGGATTTTAAGGTTACTAACCAGGGGAATGATATGAACTTCATTACGCCTATGGCAGTGGGCGGCAAGGAGAATCTTGGGGTAGATAGGATAAGTGCGGTTACGGATGCCGGGTATGACAGTATTCAAGACATTAGATCGCAATGAGGCAAGGCATTTAAGTACATGTAGCCGGAACAGATTATGATATATGCTTCCCTGAAAGCGGCGGGGAGCAAGCCAGGATAAGCAGTCATAAAAACGGCAGGTGCGTATACATAGCCGAACGAAACATAGTGTTGTGCCCTATGGGGCAGATATTGTATCCTGGGTACTTCAACAAGGGAAAAGAAAAACGAGGAGTGTTTTACAATCGTAAGGCCTGCCGTGAATGCGAATGCAAATGTATCAAAAACCCGAATGGCCGTTGTCGTTATTATGTTTCTATGAAGGAGGAAGATTTTTCAAAGGAATATAACGAGAAGGGTTTTATAGCCAGGCAAAAGCGAATCAAGGCGGATAAGGAAATTGTGCGGCAAAGGAAATCAATAGTTGAGCATCCCTTTGGAACGGTCAAAAGAAAACCAGTACAAGAGAATACTAAAACTACTACCCATACAAAGAGGGAATGTGAAAATCGGCCAGTGTGATCGCCAATATTTGATCTGACATGCAAGGGCATTATTAGTTATATCTGTTAGATACATCATAGAAGCTGCCCATAATTTAAAGCCCTTTAATTTTTGCCTTTGTAATTCTTTACGGAGCAAAGAATTACAGAGGTTAGATATGTACTGACCCGTTTTGAAGGTTTAAGATAATAAAAAGTC
>WQRL01000297.1 GCA_009786775.1 Oscillospiraceae bacterium | reverse complement strand
GCTCTCATTTTTGCCTACTGCGATAGGCTTATTTGTGTTGCCCTTTTTCGTACACCTATTTTTTTCACTTTAGGGCTTGACAGAATATAGTTGGTCTTTCTGAAACGCATTGAATCCAATGCACCTCAAATTATACACTATTTTATGTGAAAACACAATGTTTGCTTCGTCAATGATTGAATAGCAAGGACCGCCTAAGTGTGTCCCCACCAACAAAATTATTATCCCACAACCCTAATATTAACAAGGAGTGACACCGCTTATGAAACTTGACCGCAGGGATATTGAGCTATTACGGCTCGCTGTAATGTACCGCCACCTACCGGTTGACCTTTTTGAAGCGCTCGGCTTTGATAGTGTCGCAGATGAAGTTAGGCTGCTCACCGCCGCAGGAATCGTCAAAACATCACGCGACAAGAAGTACATCAGACCCGCGCCTCAGACTTATGAATTACTGCAAAAGTATGGTTACAGCTGCGGTTCCATCCAAACGGATAAGCCTTATTCCAAGGCATCCTCTCTGCACCGCAGATTAGAAACCTCCTCGATTATGTTAACAGCCCTCCGGGCAGGAATCAGCACACTCCCTGCCGATGTAGACGCTCTAGCACAGCAGCCGATGTTCTACCCCTCTTTTGAGTTTCGCGGCAGCGAGTCAAACCTTATGAATGCGGCTAACTGTGCGGCTTTCGGCAATTGGGGAAATGTGGGATATATGCTCCAGTTCATCAGTGCCAATAGCTTCGGCATGTACCTTACAAACGAACTTAGGCACCTGCACAATCTGTCTTCTATTTTTAGCAGCACTCTCAAAACTCCCCTTGCAATGATATTTGCAGGTATAAGTTACACAAACATATATGTACAGCTCCATAGCACTCAGCACTCGCCAAGACATGGCAAGAATGGATTTCATGACTTTTGGGATGTTTACCAAAAAACCGAAATGCCTATCCACTTACTCTCATGTGACGAAACCGGGGCAACACAGCTCGCACTCATGCGTCAAACAGATCATAAACCACGGATTGCAAAAGCCGCTCTGGGCAAAGACTGGACTGCACAAAATAATCAAATCCCGGAAGCTGACGGCTGTGTGGGTGCAACACCACTAATAATAGCCGCAGATATGGATGTAAGGAGAGTCTTGAAAGTTTGTGACAAGGCCAGAAATCTTGGCCAGCAGGAAGTAATGCTTGCCGCTCTTGAATCGCAAGTAGAGGAGTTTTACCCAAGGGTTTTGCCACATGACGGACTTGTGACGTTTCTGAGCATTGACCAAGCCCTGATAGATGAGGCCTTCGGCGGTGACTTCTCACTATACGCGATGGAGGAGGATTAGCTCCATGCCACGAATTTCAAATTTTGTCGAAAAGCTGGAAACACGCATCAGCAACAAACTGGGCAAATTCACTTCACGGCACAAGGGCAACTTCATAAAGTACATCCCACTAATCATAATCGCCTGGTACTTCTACGGAATGTTCGTCAACTCAATCCGGCTCGGCATACAATCAACATTCAACACCACAGGCGATGAAATCGGGAGCGTCTGGGTAGCAAACCCATTGCGCAACTTTACAGCAATCTTCACACCCGCAGGACTTACTGTTACCGCTATATGTGTGCTTCTTACCTGCCTTATTCTCAAAAAGGGCTACATATTCTTCTCAGGATATAAATTCACGAAGGATCCGCGTGGCTTTGACATACTGCCTGACGCTACCCACGGCTCATCAGGATTTATGACACTAAAGGAAATGCACGCCACACTCAATATTGAGGACATAGAAACTGCGGATGATACTATCATAGGCAAGAGAAAAGAGCATCCCGGTGATGAGGACAAGTACGCACAGTACTTAACAGTCAGAAAGGATATCGGACTCACTGACCACACGCTGGTCTTTGGCGCGACAGGCGCAGGAAAATCCAGAGGATATGTACTGCCGTTCATACTTCAGGCCGCCAAGCGTGGTGACTCCATAATAATAGTTGACCCTAAGGCAGAGATTTACAAAAAGACATCAGAGCACCTGCGCCAAAATGGATACACAGTCAAAGTGTTTAATCTCCTTGACCCCGAAAATACCGATGGTTGGAACTGCTTTGCCGACATTGAACTTGACCCCGGACTTGTCGATTCCATCGCTGAGGTCATAATCAAAAATACGTCAAATGAATCTGAGAGACGTGACTTTTGGGAAAATGCTGAAAGAAGCCTGCTCCAGGCACTAATGCACTTTGTAGCAAGCCAGAAAATCCCGGGAACCGACAGGCTGCTGCCAATTGAGCAACGGTCACTGGGCGCAATCTACAGGATGCTCTCGGATGAATCTTTTGATAACTTAAACCGTTATATAGACGACCTGCCCAAAGGGCACCCCGCCAAAAAGCCATACGGGTTATTCAAGAAATCGGACAAACGGATTTGGGGCAACATAGCCATTGGTTTAGGCAACCGCCTATCGGTATTTCAGAATGAACAGCTTGACAGGCTAACCTCATATAACGACATAGATCTTACCCTACCAGGCAGGAAGCCATGCGCATACTTCTGTGTTATCTCGGCACAGGACAGCCAGTATGAATTTCTCAGCTCGCTGTTCTTCTCGTGCCTATCCACAAGGCTCACCGACTACGCCAGGCGCAAAGGCACTAACGGGATGCTGCCTGTCAGAGTTAATCTGCTGCTCGAAGAGTTTTGCAATATAGGCAAACTTGTTGACTTTAAGAAGCAACTTGCTGTCTTGCGCGGATATAACGTGTTTTGCCAACTCATAGTTCAGTCTGTGCCCGGGCTTGCAGACCGGTACGAAAAGAAAGAGTGGGAGGAAATAATCTCGCACTGTGACACCACTATCTGCCTCGGTGTAAATGACCTGATGACTGCTCAGTACATTTCAGATAAATGCGGCACTATAACAATAAGGGTTGATAACAACCAGATGCCGCTGATGCCGCTGTTCTCGCCAATCTACCACTCAACACGGCCTTACAGCCAAACCAGGAGCAGCACACAGCGCGCGCTTATGATGCCTGATGAGGTTCTGAGAATGGACAACAAAAAATGCATCGTAATACTCAGAGGGCAAAAGCCGCTGATGCTTGATAAGATAACACCCGAAGAGTTCCCCGTGCATTCACAGCTTAAACTCACTATTATTACAGACTACTTCCCAACGTGGCACAAAAAAGCCACGGCACCGGCTTCTTATGAATCTCCATTATATGACGGTACATTTG
>WQRL01000296.1 GCA_009786775.1 Oscillospiraceae bacterium | reverse complement strand
GGGTGCTGATAATGATGGCCCGTCAGTAAGCCCGCTTCTTATAACTCCGGCGTTTCCGCCGGTGTTTGTGCAGCCTCCGGTGGCGCTTGGGGGTATAGATGTTCCTGTGGGAGCGGGGATTTTTGAGCATTTAGCGCAGCATCATCCTGATTGGTGGTATATAAGCGACCCGCAATCGTTTGGGCATATCTTTATGGGCTGGTACATAGTGGATTTATCGGAGGAAATCTGGATAATAGATAATGCGTTTCCCGGAGAGCCTGTGACTTGGGATACTGTGATGCCTTATGAGGATATCACAATAACGTTGCACTGGTTTGTAGATCCTTATGCTTTGCAATCGGCTTGGGTTGAGCTGAGTGTGCAGGGTTTCCCGTTGGAGGATATAACGATAATGAATTCAGAGTCTTATAGGCTTGAGTGGCAGCTTCTTCCTGATGACTCAATTGTTAATGGAGCGGCTGTGTTTGAGGTGCTGGATCCTGACATCCTTTATATTGATGCCGAGGGGTATATACAGATTGTGTCAACAGGTTCATCGGTGGTGCGGGTAAGCATTCCTACGGTTCTTGGTGTTGTGCAGACCGAGGCGGAGGTGTTTGTTCAAGTTATACACATGCGTTAGTTTGTTTGCAGTTTTGCAAACTGCTGTGAAGGTATCTGGCGTGCTGAGCTAATGCCAGGCGTTGTCCTAACAAAAAAGTAATAGCCAGTCTTGGTTACATGACCGTGGCTGGCTATTACTTGAAAGATTGTGTAAACTTGGGGATGCGCCGTATATCGGACGGTGCGCGCGGTTGTGCGGGAGGGCGGTCACCCCACTAATGGGTGGCATCCTGCCCTGTTGTTTAGCTATGAAGCTGCGTAAATTTCTTGCTTAAGATGTCTTAGAGCCCTAGTCCAAGGCCGCCTGTGAGTTTGGACATAGCCTCGCTCATGCTGGTTTCGGCTTCGCGCAGGGCTTCGTTTACTGCTGCCAAAATGAGGTCTTGGAGCATTTCTACATCTTCTGGGTCTACTGCATCGGGTTCGATAACAATTTCCATAAGCTCCCTTTTGCCGCTTACAACTGCTGTGACAACGCCGCCGCCTGATTGTGCGGAGTAGGTTTTCTGTTCCATCTCCTCCTGCAATTGTTTCATATCGTTTTGCAATTTTTGAGCCTGTTTAATCATGTTCATGTTCATGCCGCCGCCGAAGCCGCCTCCACGAAATCCACCTTTAGCCATTATTTATCTCCTTTGTTAATAATTATTCAAAATTTACGATGCTAAAAGCATCGACTAATTTTTCCAGTTTGTCATGCTGGCTCTCTCCGGAGCCGCTTTCGTCCATGCGTACTTTGATTATAATTTCGCGCCCAACTATATTTTTTGCTGCTGCCTTTATAGCATCGGAAAATTCCGAGGATTCAATTTGTGTTACAGAGAAAGGGTTTTTGGCAGCAATAGACAGGATGTTTTCCTGAAATTGTGCACTAACTTCTGCGCTGTCACTCAAAGAGAAATAAATTGATGGGTCGTCTTTGAGCTGTTCTAAAATCTGCTCCCAAATGCCGTCAGGTTTATCTGAGGCGGGGGAGGGGTGCGGTGCCTGTGGCTGAGCCTCGGCTGGTGCAGCAGCGGTTGCTGCTACTGCTGGCTGCTGTGCCGCTTGAACCGGCTGTGCTGTAGCTTGCGCTACAGGCCGTTCTTCAAGGCGTGCGATTCTGGCCATAATTCCTGCGTTGTCGTCCATAAGCCGCTCGTCGCACAGTTTTATAAGGCACATCTCCACCGAGAGTTTTGAGCTGCCCGCTCTGGATAGCCCAAAGAAAGCCTCTTTGAGCACATCCATATTGGCAAACAGCCTCTCAGTTGTCATAACTTTTGAAAGTTCCGCAAGCTCTGTGCGGGAGAATCCGCCGCTGAGAAGTGAAGATTCAGGCGAGAGCTTGAAAACAAGCAAGTCGCGCATTAGAGCCGTTAGTTCATTTAGCAAAGAGGCCATATCCCTGCCGTCGTTATAGAGCATGTCAAGGATGGACAGGGCTGAAACAGCGTCACGTCTTGATGCGGCCTCTACGAGTTTTATGAGGTCACTTTGTCCTGCAAGGCCGATGGTGTCTAAGACCCGCTGTAGGTCAATATTTGTATCAGTGGCGCACTGGTCTAGGAGCGATAAGCCATCCCTAAATGAACCGTCGGCCATTGCGGCGAGCTTCTCCGCTGCGTCGTCAGTAAGGGTCAGCCCTTCTTTCTCCGCAACCAAACTAAGCCTCTTTCTGATAATTTCAGGTGTAGGCCTCTTGAAAGAAAATCTTTGGCAGCGTGAGAGAATAGTTGCAGGAACTTTGTGCCGGTCAGTTGTCGCCAAAATGAATATGAGATGTTCAGGGGGCTCCTCAAGAATTTTAAGCAGGGCGTTAAAGGCCTGTATGGTGAGCATGTGAACTTCGTCAACGATATACACACGTTTGTTTACGGAAGCGGGGGTGTAGATGGCCTCATCCCTGAGGGCTCTTACATTGTCCACGCCGTTGTTAGAGGCGGCATCAAGTTCCAATACATCAAGTATGCTGCCGCTGTCAATCCCGATGCAGGACTTGCATTGATTGCAAGGGTCGCCATCTATAGGGGAGAGGCAATTTACGGCTCTCGAGAGAATTTTGGCACAGGTGGTCTTGCCTGTCCCTCTTGTTCCGACAAATAAATAAGCATGGGAAAGCCTGCCGGTCATTATCTGGCGTCTGAGGGTGTCTGTGATATGCTCCTGCCCCGTAACATCGCTAAAGGATTTGGGGCGGTATTTTCTATACAATGCTTGATACATCAAAATGCCTCCGGTGAAACTCGGTTTGCTCAGTAAATTTTGCTCCATCGAAAGATCGCACACCGGTCTTTGAAAGTGTCATATACCCGCCTGCTTGACAGCCGGCTCAAAACCGGTTGCCTCGCGGCACACGTAAGATTTCGCTTAATGCTGCTCGGTTCCCCGCCTGACATGGTTCACGAATTTACGTTGCGCGAGACCGATTCGTCATCGCTGCTTATCAAGGGCTGACAATACATAACAAGTCCGGGGACCGGAATTCATTCCTGCTGTAGCGGGTTGCAGGTTACAGGGCACCGCTATCTCCCCAACTAGTGCGACCTTTCCATGGAGCAAAACACTCGCAAAAAGACTGCCTAAGCATTATACACTGCGCAGGACTTATTTTCAAGACAAATAAAGGATAAAGCTGAAAAAGGCGGGAACGGTGAGTTGACAAAGTAAGTGCAACCC
>WQRL01000295.1 GCA_009786775.1 Oscillospiraceae bacterium | reverse complement strand
CATGTTCTCGATATTCATGCTGCTTTCCATGCATCTTCTATATCAAAACCCCATATATACAGGAGTTGCAGCCTTCTTGATGGCAGCGCCCCACGTATTCTCCTTCGCAGCCGGTCCCATTGTGGACAGGCGCAACAAAGTTAGCATAATGCGGCTGACCACACTTCTGGAATTCTCGGTACTGGCCCTCTTGTCGCTCAGCCCGCTACAGGAGTATTTAGGCGTTATGTTCATGTTCTCTGTCGTATTAGCCTTTTCCATGTCGGCTCTTTTTGAAGTGCCTGCGGGAACGGCTCTATTGCCGCAGCTTGTCCAGGAAGAAAAAATAATGGAAGCAAACTCGCTCATACAGATTGTATCTCTGGTGGGCGGGGTGACTATAGCCGCAGTATTGTTTTACCACTTAGGCGGAGAGCCTGACCACAGATTTATATACGGCCTGTCCGCAGCTTTCGTAGCTCTGGCGTTTGTAGCCTCATTGTTTTTGAAAGACCCTGCTGTCAAAACAAAAGAAGGGGAGCCGCCCCCTTCGTATCTGCAAGACTTAAAAGACGGGGCGAAGTTTATCCGCCGAAGCATCTTGTTATATACCACCATAGCCGTTGTGGCTCTATCCCTGTTTGCAGAAATTACAATTGTCAATAGACCCATGTTTTTTGAATACCATGTCGGCGCGCAGGGCTATGTAGTATTTGTCGTGATGGCACTGATAGGAGGGATTATAGCCTCTGCATTTGTTGGCGCGCTGGGCAAAAGGTTTAGAGTCGGCCAGTTTATTTTCATGGCACTCATAATTGCCTCTGTGGTGCGAATTGCCTTTGTACTGGTGCTCCCGGTTCAGTTTGCGGGCGGGATTGCCCTCATGATTCTGTACTCCACATTAGCCATCTCATCAGGCCTTGTGTTCACATCCTTAAGACAAAAAATCCCACCCAAGGACATGGTGGGGCGCGTAGACACAATATCAAGGACGTTTGAAGCCCTATTTGTTACAATAGGGGCTTTGGCCGGGGGGTTTTTGGGCAGCGTTGTGCCCGTTGTGGACTATATTTTCATCTTCCAAGCAGTAGCCTATGCGGTAATAGCGCTATTTCTGATACTTGTCCCCAGCATCAGGAAACTTCCGAAAATAAATGAGATAAAGAAGGCTGACAACGGGGCGGACGAAACCGCTTTCTGAGCCTCTGCATTTGTTGTTCTGGGCAAGAGGCTTTGAAACAGCTATAAACGCCGCATGAACCCTAGCCTGAGCATGTCTGAATTTGACTTGGCTTCGCGGATTTCACTGAGTAGCCTGGCCTTGTCGCCGGGCAGGGTTCCACGGAGGTCGAGCCAGTTGGAAGCGTGATTGCTGCGCAAAACAGTATCGGACTTGCAGTTTGTATTTTCTATTATAAGCTCAAGCTCGTCTAAGGTTTCCAAAGGCGAGAGCATCTCAAACTTCCCGGGCCGGGCATCATCGTATAGCGGTGCTTCCGGATTTAGAATAAGTGTGAGCAGACCGACATAAGAAGCACCCATTTCAGAGATCATCTCACCGGTCTTGGTAGCGTGCTGAGCCATCAGTTCACGGCTGCCTAAGCCCAGTATGAATGTGACTGATGCAGCAATCCCGGACTTCTCAGCTTTCTGGACAGCCTTGATAGTATCTTCTGCTGTTTCATCTTTGCATACCCTGCTCAAAACCTCGTCAGAACCTGACTCGGCACCGATATATACTATACCCAGACCCGCTTCGCGCAGAGCCTCAAGTTCAGCCTCGCTCTTGCTCAAAATCTGCGATGCCCGCCCGTAAGCTCCCACGCGCCCGCACTCGGGAAAAATTTCGCGCACAGCTTCTAGGAGGCTTAGCAGTTTCTCTGTAGATAGGCAGAGTGCGTCGCCGTCGGCAAAAAATATGCGGCCAACTTGCCTATAGTGCTGACGGGCCTGCTTAAAATCCTCAAGAACATCACTAAAAGGCCTCTCCCGGAAGGTTTTGGCCTTGTATGCCTCACAGAATGTACACTTATCATGTGAGCATCCGATAGTGACCTGAATTATTAAGCTATACGCCTCACTGGGAGGGCGGTAAATACTTCCTTCGTATCGCATAAGTTTATCTCCTTTATAGGCAAAGCGGCACAGCCACGCCCTGTGCCTTATAACTCAAAAGTTTTTGCAAGGTTTTCTGCCACCTTCTTTAGCTGGGGTTCGTTTAGGGTGTAGTAGGCCTTCTTATTGGCCTTTTTCATGCTGACAAGCTCCAGGCCAAAGAGCACATTCATGTGATGGGAAGTGGTTGCCGGAGTGATTCCAAGGTGCTTGGCTATTTCTAGGTTGTAGCTCGGACCTCGGCGGAGGAATTTGAGAATTTCAAATTTGCTGCTATCGCCCAGAGCCTTCAGCACAGGGGTTAGGTCAGCCTGAGGCTCATCTAGGCGGTGAATTAGCCTGTGAATCTGAGGGTAATAAAGCCCTACATATGCGCTTTTGGCTGAAAACAAAATGCCTGAAAGCGACACTACAGAGGGTATGACTTCTACAGCCTGGGCATCTATGAATGTGGATACCTTTTCAATTTCCGACTCAAACAGAGCTTCGTTTCCAGTTAAAAATTGCTCCAGCAGAGGCTCGACAGCATCCTTCACCTCATTCATGGCAAACAGGTAGGCCGCCTCATTTTTTATAATCAGCTCAGTGTACCGCTTCATGTAAAACTTTGGATCTTTAAATACCAGCATCATGTTCCAGTTCTGCTCAGGGGTCATGTCCATTTCTTGCAGAAGCTCAATGATTTCTGGCAGGGACTGCGGAACCCGCTCGAACAGTATTGATGCAAGTACGGAAGAGATATCAGTTTCCGATACAGCGTCAATATCTGTCAGCCAATCTAGGTTTTGCTCAATAATAAGGCCCAGTATAAGATCAAGCGAGGTGCTGGTAACATCACCCTTGAAGAAAAAGCTATCTTCATCGGTTACACTAGCTTTTTTGCTAAAGGCGCTTATATACCTCATAGCAAGGTTATAGGATTCATCTATAACCTTGTTATTCTTGATGCCAAATTCCATAAATGTTGAGTCATATTTCTCTTTGGAAAGTTCGTCCTGGTGGAATAAACCTCTCAAAAGCCCCATGGTCTCCCAGACTGGGTCAAAATTTTTGTCGATTTTCAGGTTCAAGATCTGCTCTCCTCTCGCGCAGCCGGGCGGCGGCGGACGCCCGGCTGCCTGTGGATATCGTTATCGTGTTTATTGTGCAGACATGGCTAGAAACTTGCTAAAA